>NZ_FXUY01000002.1:602500-852500 GCF_900182985.1 Pseudomonas helmanticensis
CGCGCTGTTCGCGCACGCCTTGGGATTGCAGACTGACCGCCATCAATGGCGAACCGGCGGCCAGCGTCAGTAACTCGACACGCTCATCTGCGGAACACTCCGGCAGGGCCTGAGCCAGCCATTGCAGGCTCATCGCCTCACCCGGTAACGGACAGGCCTGTTGCACACAGCGGCTCTTGATCGTCGGCAACAAACGACTGGTCTGGTGACTGACCAGCAACAAAACGGTATTGCCAGAAGGCTCTTCAAGGCTTTTGAGCAAGGCGTTGGCGGCGTTGATGTTCATCGCCTCGACCGGCTCGATCAGCACCACTTTGCGCCCGCCTAGCTGCGCCGTCTGCACGACGAAACTGACCAGATCACGCACCTGATCGACCTTGATCGCCTTGTCGGCTTCTTCAGGTTCGAGGATGTAGTTATCCGGATGACTGCCGGCCCTGAGCAGCAGGCAGGATTTGCACTCGCCGCAGGCTTGCGGTGTCGGCCGCTGGCACAACAGGCTGGCCATCAGACGCTCGGCCAGCGCACGCTTGCCGATCCCGGCAGGGCCATGCAGCAAATAGGCGTGAGCGTGCTGTTTACGCCCGGCCAGTTGCTGCCAGAGACTGTCTTGCCACGGATAGGCCTCAGCCACGGGCCAGCTCCAGCAAGTTCGGCAACAAGGTATCCAGCGATTGTTGAACCTTGACCAACGGCTGACCGGCGTCGATGCGCACATAGCGCGCGGGATCGGCTTCGGCGCGCTTGAGGAACGCATTGCGCACGGCTTCGAAAAACGCCCGGCCTTCCAGCTCGAAGCGATCCAGACGGCCACGGGCACTGGCACGCGCCAGGCCGATTTCCACCGGCAGATCGAAAATCAGCGTCAGGTCAGGTCGCAGATCGCCCTGGACAAAGGTCTCCAGCGCCGCGATACGCTCCAGCGACAAACCGCGGCCACCGCCCTGATAGGCGTAAGTCGAATCTTGTTTCCGGTCTGAGAAAAATGTAAACCTAGACCTATTAGTTTCGTTTTGACTGGAATGTAAACGCATGAAAACCCTATAATTTCCTTGTCATCAATCGTCCCGAGGCCTCAATGAGGATCATCATCGGCTTGGCAGCTTTAGCCCGTTCCGGGAAAGACACCATCGCATCCATGCTACTCAAGCATGAGAACGTCTCAGCCTTCGCGTTGGCTGATCCGCTCAAAGCAGGATGCCAAGCTCTCTTCGGTCTGTCCGATGAGCAAGCTTGGGACGATGCCTTTAAAGAGATAGAGATTCCTCTCTGGCAGATGTCGCCTCGCCAAATGTTCCAGCAAGTCGGGACTGACTGGCTGCGAAATCATAACGCTAATCACTGGTTGATGCGCGCTGATCGCCATATCAATCAACCACCAATTTCTCCTCCCTCCCCCACTGCCGATCAGCTCAAAAGCTCGGACGCCCCGATCCGCTTGGCAGCTCAGGCGTTCTTTGGTCTGACCGATGCTCAGACATGGGATGAGACCCTCGAGAGTGAGATTGACCCCTTTTGGGGGATGTTCCCCCTCCAAATTTTCGAATTGATCGAAAATCTTTGCGAAAAATATCTTCCTGCATATAGAGAGACGAGGTCAAAGTTGGACGTCGAAACTCTGAGCATGAATCATACTAAGAGCAAACTCACAGACATCATCATAATCAAGGACATACGCTTCGAGAACGAAGCGGAATATCTAAGGTCGCATAACGGCCGCATCTGGCACATCATTCGCCCGAACGCTGAGAAAGTTCAATCGCACTCTTCTGAATTTGGAATAAAAATCAAAGACGGCGATCTCGTAATAAAAAACAGTGGTACACTTCAGGAATTGGAACAGCAAGTTCAAAGTGCGTGGAGCGAAATTTTGCCATCGCATTAAACTCGCCAAGACCACAAATAAGCGATCATCGCCCAATTCCAGCAGACATTAAATGCAGCCACATGCACGCCCGCAAGACCACATACAAACTTCCATCCAATCAGCCTGCGGGCGCACCATAGCGTGCAACTACCTGGATCACCCAGCGTATTCGCATAGCTTGAACATCTGCCTATCCTTGCATTATGTGTATACAACGTATACACCAACTGTGGCATATCCCAGTGGATATCTGCTGAGATCGGCAATCAATGCGTTTTTCGATTTTATGGAGGCGCATAATAGTAACAACCCTCCGGCGCTGCATATCACTCACTATCTTCATATCACTCACGAAACGTTTTTTGCGTATCAGCGGTATATCCGAAAGCTCGATAAGCCCATCGACTACGCAGACAAGCTCAGGTCAGCAATGAGCGTGGCTACGCAGCTTTCGGACGTCCTACCACCGATTACCCTCCCCTCGATCGAGCGGGACGCGAAAGAAAAAACAGAGCCGCTTTTCCCAGAAGCCTATGATCAACTGACCCAGGCGCTGATCAGCCATATTGATAGTCTGCGCTCCAAAATCGCTTTTCGGGAACAACTAGCAAAGATCGAGCCGTATGAATACGAAGCAGTTCTCAAAAGTTTCGTTCCAACTTTTACACGTGAAGACATTTTTCGCTGGTACCAACATTACTCTCAGGTCCCGTCTCGCATTTTGAAAAAGGATAAGCTTTTTCAAAAGCTCCAACACACAGACGATCCTGAGCTTATTTACATCAGCACATTGAAACGCTCCGTTCCCGCATTCAAGAAACTTTACGAGGATAAAGCAGATCCATATTTGCTGGATGTCCCTTACGATCCAACTGATGTTACCCAAGGGGTCTACCAATGGCGGCCCGACAACCTTCGCGCACTAAAAACGCTGATTTCGAATAATTTCCCGTTTCACGTTTCGCTCCCTGAGTTCTTGTCGAGTTACACCCGAAGCGACATTATGACGCTTGAGAAAAGCAATAATGTCGTAAAGCTGGTAATGCACCGATATTCCGTCTGCAACAGAGTTTGGTCAGAAATCAGGCTTCCAGTACTCGACGATCTTCTGAGCCAATATTACCCCACTGCGGTCGACGTCATCGCCATCGTTCTTTTTCTGATGCTCCAATCGGGCTGGAACAAAGAATCCGTAATGTCACTGGATCAGGATAACTTCGAGCACGTTCTGACTGGTGCCATCGGCGAGAGCCTAGCCGTCATTTTCTCAGAGAAAAACAAGTCACAGAGTACTGGGAAGCCTTACTTCGACCCTAAGCAGATTGTCGCTCAGAGTGACAAAAGTGATCCTTATTCGATCTACAACTTGATCAAGCTTGCTAGAGAGCTGACCGAACCGCTGCGGGACAAGCCCTTCGACGTTATGCCTATTAGTCGGGACGATGATTCAATGAACCGACTTTTTTGCTTTCTTCGCCCATGGGGTGAATGGAGCGGAAAAGGTGGGCGTCATTCGTCTCTCAGTAACCAAAAAGCTTTCATGATGGGCGTGCGTGCTTTCTTGGATGCCTATCCCATCATTGAAAATGGCCGCCGGTTGGTGGGTGCAAAGGACCTTACTAGACGTTTGCGCCCTACTTGGGAGCTATACAAGCGCAAGGAGCACCCGCTGAGCTTCCTCAGCACTCAAATGGGCCATAGTGATGTCAACACAACCGACATCTACTATGACAGCTCGGGGATAGCGACACAGGGGCGTAAAGGACGCCTGAGAAGTGAGCTGGAAGCCATCGTATCGCTCCTGCGCGCTCGTCAATTCACCGGGCTTCTCGGAAAGCGTGCTCAAAAGGACGCCGCAGCTGAGTTGAAGATTTTCACCATTCCGGGTCAGGAAAATGCGCTTTGGGGATGCGCGAATCAGTTCTCTCCGGATTGGATTGGCGCTGAGCGCTACGTCACTCCAGGGAAGAAATGCTGCTACATCCAACATTGCCTCGGATGCAGCCAGATTCGCGTTTTTGAAGAGTCACTGCCTTTTCTAATCGAACATCTTGCACACATCGAGGAGCAACTCGAAGCGCGAGAGGAGACCAGCTACATGTCTGGCCTTGAGATCGAGAAGCAAATCATCGAATACATCCTCGATCAGTGGGGCGACGACGATGCAATCAGGCTCGCAGCTCGCTACCAGCGGAAACACAATCCACTGCTTCCGCGGGACTTGGCATCGCTCCGAATCCTGTTTGATGAAGAGGACTTTGATGAAGGACAGCTCGCTCAACGCCAACCTGAGTGGGACGAGCGTGGACAGCTTGAAGTGGAGCACCAGCACGATGGGCATCGCAAAGTAGAGGAGGATCAGTTCGATGAGTGATTTCAATGCAATGGAAATCTCAGATGACGAGGACTCGCTCGACGCTGAGCTGATCGCTGAGTTTGAGCTGGATCGGCAAGACGCTGCTCTTTCCGAGCTGGCTGACTTGATCCACGAGTCGAATGTCGTGCCAGGAAGCAATATTGGATTGGCCAAAAAACTGGAGCTGGATCCGACCGGATCGTTCTCGGTGTCGGACTACGCTCGCTATAGCGATCCTGTATGGCCTTTCGAAAATGCAAACAATATGTTCCCTAACCGCGTCAAATTCGATCGCACGCTGGAAGGGTCGAACACTTTAAAGCGCGCACTCATTTTCCATCTCATCCCTGACTTTTCACCCTTCAACGCGATCCGCAGCTACTCAACGACTAAAAGCAAAGGCTATGCGTATCGCGTGTTAGAGAAATACGTGTTCCAAGCGAACAAGCTTAATGCGACGCCAGCCCATATCCAGATCATTTCGACGCCGATGCTTCTTGCTGCTCTGGATGAAGCCAAAAATAGCCAAGCGAGTTCTGACTACAAAGAGCTGTATTTCTTTATTCGTTTCTGGGGCGCCCTGTCGGCTCAAAAATTGATACCTCCAGAGCTTTGCTTGCAGGCAGATCTGCGTAAGGTCGATACCAAGGAGAGACAGCGCGACATCGTTGCGCATTTCACAGGGTTGATGCAGGCGTGGGTTCCTTACTCTGAGTCAGACCTCGAAAAACTAATGGACTATTCGTTGTTCTGGCTGGAGGAAGCGATTCCGCACGTCTTGGAAGCCAAGAGACACGTGGAGGAAAATGGCTATCAAAAGATCGCGGGCTACAGCATTGGTCGCGCTCAAGAGTTGCCCACGTTTGAAAAGCTTTTCAACGTTGAGATTAAGGGCAAAAAAGTGCTTGGCTATGGCAAGCGGATCGCCACGCACAAAAGAAACGCTCAGTACAATTACACTTGGATTGCTGATTACGGGATCACGCTAGACCACATCAGGAATGCCATCTTCATCATGTTGGCCTTGGTTACTGGCATGCGGAAATCAGAGCTGTCCCGCGTGAAATTTGATCACATTTACACTGACGAAAACGGCGTTTTTTGGATCACTGTCACCCGAACCAAGACAAGCAAGGACCCAATCTATAAAGGAGAAACGCAAGCGCTCCCACTGCCCGAATTCGTCGGTACGAAAATTCGAGAGTTCGAGGAGTTGCGCAGCATTGAACCTTTCATGCGGGAAGGTTTTTTGTTCCAAGCAAATCAAAGCGTAAGGCCCCTTAAAAAAGCAACACCGGCCATCATCAACACTCTCATCATTCAGCTGAAGAGCCAGATCAATGTAGACAGGATTCACTGTCACCGCTTTCGGAAGACCATTGCAGAGATCTTGATCAACCGAGATGAGCGGAATATCGACCTGATCCGATTCCTTTTCGGTCACCACAGTTATGCAATGAGCATGAAGTACATCGCGCGTAACCCGTATCTCGTGCGATCAGTGGCTCAGGCTCTTGAAGAGAGTTTTAGTCACGAATTTCATGAAATCGTGAGCGCGGTTAGGGACGGGGCGTATTCGGGAGAAACCGCCAATAGGCTGGCCTCCCAGATCGCCGAGCGGCCAGCTGACTTTTCTGGGAAGCAGCTCAAGACATCCATTCTTGTTTACGTAACTCACCTGATCACTTCAGGCGAGCCCATTTTTATCAACCGCACAGCAATGGGTACGTATTGCGTTAGCGCGGAGCACTTCACCATCGACAATTTGCCTCCTTGCTTGAAAGGTAGGGCCGTGCTTGATGAAAACCTGATGCCCGACCCAAGCAATTGTCAAATCGAGTGCCGCCATGCGGTAGTTGTCGAAAAAGCGAAGCAGTCTATTCAGGACAACATCGTTTTTTATCAGGCGTTATTGAGCAACGCTGCGGGGGGTATAACCAAGTCCGTGAAGACCTCGTTGCTCAAGCGGATCGAGGCTCATGAGTCGCACCTAGAAAATCTGAACACCAGTAGGCAGTCCAAGCAAAGGCTAATTAGTCTCGTAGAGGCCTCTGCATGAGTACTATGGCCACCAGGAAGAAACTGATCAAGCTCATCGCGGAGCATCAATTCGGGGGTAACGGAGAAAAGCTGAAGATTGAGGACTTGGCTGATCGTGGCGGGATTTCCCGCCAGGCTCTCCATCGAAACTATGGCGACCTGAAGCCCTATGTGAAAGGCGAGAAGCCAATCACTGAACTGCTGGAGGACGGGGAAAACGACGCCAGCCATCGGTTTTTGGCACAGAGCCAAGCTCAGTTGCAGGAACTGCGTGCGCAGCTTGCGCAGATCGAGCTAAAACATCAGAAAGAGATGGACTTGGCCATCAAGAGCCACATCACCACTCTCATGAACAATGACTTGACCCTGCTCGATTCCAGCGAGGTCCGGAGCACACTAGAAAAGCAGTCACTGCATACGCAATCTCTCATCGAACAGATAGATGGACTGGAATTACAGCTGACCAAAGAGAAAGCGAAAGCTCTGAGGCAGCCAGTTCAAGCTAAAACCGATTTCCCTCAAAACAAAATGGTCATCAGGTACAACCTGGAGACCATTTTCTCGAAAGTGAAAAACAGCGATCCGGATGCAGCCGACCAAGTCGAAGATGCCAAGGAGGCAGCGACCTCAGCGGTTTGCAAAAAACTGAATAGCCTCACCAAGGAAAAAAACCCTCATCTGGTCATTTTTGCGGACCGGTATTGCTCTCAATTTGAGCTTTTTGCAGCCAATTTTCGCTGTGAGAATGCCTACTACCACGCAATCGTTCAGTTGCCCGTATTTTCGAGTTCCAGCCTGAACATGTTCCTACGCGGCCTTGAGGTCGACTACGTCGTGAGCGTCTACGTACCCTATTGCCCAGCAATTACGGTGCTCAAGGCACAGCAGAGTTTTTACTTCCGTGACATTCCGATCTATGAGCTAGCGTGTGCGGAGAAGGCCACTCCACTTTCCATGAACGAGAGGATTGAGAAACTGGTTTACTTCAAAGTGAAGCAGGGCGACTGATGATTTCGATAAAAAAAACACAAGTCGCTTATCAGAGCGTGGAGAGCAATAGGCATGTGACGCACTACATTTTGATAGCCGAGGAGATGGGAAAAAAAGTACTGCTGAGCTATCCCAATATTTTTTTGTATTCCTCGACCCTCTCCTCTATCAAGACATCAGATCGCTACGCCAGCATCATCGCGATGTTCTTCAGCTTCCTCTCGACAGAAGAAAAATTTGCTGGCAGAAGCGCTAGCACCTATCACATTCTGGCAGATAACAGAGATATCAAGCGTTGGCAGGAACGCAGACAAGCTGAGCGAGTGAAGAAGCAAAGCGCTAGGCCATCGTCAGAAACTATTTTCGAAGATGCCAAGGTATTGCTCATATTTTTCCAATGGCTGAACGCCAGTGGTCACCTTACGAACGTCAAAATAGACCTGAAGACGTGGATTCCTGACTTCAAAAACGAGCAAATGCTGAGCTACATCAGGGCAAAAGCGAAAGTCAGTATCAGTGCTAAAAACATCACTGTGCTAGACAAGGAAAGTCGTCAAAAGAAATCCAATTCGCTCATCACCAATGATGAAATCAAGACATTGCTCGCCAGCTATACCGATCCGGTTTACAAGGCCATGTTCAGCCTTGGATTGGGCAGCGCCATGCGGCCGATGGATCTTTGCAAATTTCCTTACATCGGTGCGGGAAAGAACAAGCACATCTTGAGCTTTTCCGAGATGACCAAAGGCGAAAGCACGGTCGAGTACACCGTCCTCGAGAGCAAGGGAAGAAAAACCAGAACCATTACGCTAAACATGAAGGATCTCGAGATTCTGGAAAAGGCCTATATCAAGCCTTTCTATGCGGAGCGAGCACGTAAATACAAGGAAAAGTATGGAAAGCGCTGCCCACCGTCGATCCTGTTTTTGAACGATAAGGGCGACCCTGTAACGCCGGAGAAAATTTCAAACCGGACGAACGACGCGAAGAAGAAAGCAATGCGAGGAAGCCCGAATTTTCGTGAGAAAGTTAGATTTTATGACACTCGTCACTGGTGGCCGACACAATATCTGATTCGTACATTCGGCAAGGACATCATGACTGAGGCGGCTGACGTGCTCAATCTGGCTGCGGGTGAGGTGCTGAAAAATCAGATGGGCCACGAAGATATAAGCACGACTTTCAAATACTACGTCGACATGGCACGCATGCTCATTCATCGAAGCAGAGGCGGCGTGAATGAGCTGGTGACAGCTCCTGATGAAAGCGTCGCCGATTTTCTGGAGAAGACCGACGGGATCAGGATTCTGTAATGCTTCGAACGCATGCCATGAGCGTGCGCCGAAGCCGCGGAATGCCGCGAAACTACCCGGGGGGCTGAGGTGGGGAGCAAGAGATTTGGGTGAGGTCATGGGGAGAGAGACAGTGCACGACCCACTGCGGCTGGAGCAATCCGCCCTTCTCTGCCTGAGTGCCTTTGCCGCTCAGGCTCGTGCCGCCAAATCCGATGCCTGGATAAGCGACTCAATCGAGAGGCTCCTGATGTCGAGTAAAGATTTGCTGTCGTCTTCATTATTCAGCGGTTCTGCATGCTCAATCCACTTCGACGATGGGCATTGTTCGGGGTGTACTGCGAGTCAAAATTAGCGGACGAGAGGCTTATTAGATTGCGCTGAACCGCAGCGAAATTGGCTAAAATTTATACACAGCGAATGGTCTTTGCTGTGATCTCACCAAAATAAAAATGGTGAATTTTTAGGCATTATTACCGCTGCTGAATTGCGACAATTTCAAAGAGTGGTGGATATCGTGACTGATGAACTCCTCGCTCCGCTTAATGACATAACCAACTGCGGAGAAGCCAGGGAGGCCGATCAACAAGCACTCGATGCGCATGGTCGCATCGATTTCGGATTAGCATCTCCGCACAAAAGAAAGACAATGCTTTTCGCCGTGGAACTGAAAGAATCTGCATCCCACCAGCTTTGGATAAATACCAACCCGCTAGCGCGTGACGCCATCTTTGGTGGTGACATCTTTTACTCCGACGCAAATGGCGAACGATGCGCCTGCCTCGCAAGCTTTGCCGAGAGCACGGTCTTATCACCGGACTCGGAGTCAGGCAGCCACATCTCGTCCCGCGAACTGGTTTCCGTTCAATTTGAAGAAGACCCGGTCATCGAGGGGTTGATTCAGCTTGCACTTCTTGCCCTGCAAAAGTCAGAAAACCTAAGCCCGATATTTGCCACTCACTTAGCCGGCGTGCTGCACGCTCACCTCGTCGAGCGCTATGAGTTTTCCCCTGGGAAAATGGTTGTGCCAGGAGGACTGGCCCGATGGCAAGAGCGTCGTGCGAAAGATCTGTTGAGCGCGAACCTATCTCATGAGTTGAAGCTGGAATCGGTCGCGGAAGCGTGCGGTATGTGCTTAGGCACTTTCTCAAAAGCCTTCACTGCGACCGTCGGGACGCCTCCGTATCGCTGGCTCACCCAGCGACGCATTTACTTTTCCTGTGACCTGTTACGTGCTCACCCAAAGATGACGATTGCTGAGGTGGCCTACCGCAGCGGAATTTCGGATCTCTATTATTTCAGTCACCTTTTCAAGAGCTACATTGGTATACCTCCGGGTAGATGGCGACTGACATGTAATGGCGGAGTTAAGAAGAAACTAACACCGAGTGAGTTTTTGTTTATGAGGAAGCAGTCAGCAGAAGACGAGTGAAGAGCTAGGGAATCGGCGCAATTTTCAACCTCGAGGTCTGAAAATATGAACCGCAAAATCCTGTCCGGACTCGCGCTATTTGTCATCGCCATCTATGTGATGAATACGCGTACGCATCTCCCACAAGAGACGCAAAGACCTAATGTCGCTTATGAGAATGCCCTCCCCTTCGGCTCAGTTCATGCGGTCAATGCAGTCGCAAGGACGCCATCTCGTGGCATCACGGTAAAAGTAGCAGAACAGGTAAACGTGGATGGTTTCAACGATGGCGGGGCCACCTCCGCCCGCTACCCTTCGGAGCATTGGAGGCGCCAAGGCTCGTCGACATTCGTCAAATACAAGGCAGGCGGGATTGGGTCTGATGAGGTGGCTATGTCGAAGTGACCAGTTCCCCACTTTGGGCAACTTCAGACGCGCGGCGAAGCTGCAAGCGGCTGGCTCAGAGCGAGATTTAGGGCAAGGCAAGAGGATGCGATGACGAGCCTCGGGGCAGATTCAGTATCGCTGACTAAGCTATGTAGAACCCCTCAACGGGGCCTAGGTAACATGCCGGGCTGCCATACAGAACCCATGCAAGGGGATTCATGAAGATTGCTCCTCATACACTGAGGAAAACTACGAGGCTGAGTGTGTGGGATTGCTCGTACTGATGCGATTTCAAACAGCCGAAGCGAGCAGGTACGGTCATGAACACCGTCTCTATTCAGCGGAAACTTGATGTGAAAATTGGTGCGATGGGAAACCTACCAATGGCGCTATTTGGCGCCATCATGGGCCTTAGCGGTCTCTCTGTTGCCTGGCGTCTGGCTAGCGACAATATGAGTGCGCCGCATTGGATAGGCCAGTGCATTGGCTACATGGCTTTGCTGGTTTTCGCTGCAATGGCGGCGGGATATGCGATCAAAATCTGGAGCAGCGCCGGTGGTGCTCGCCGCGAGTTCACGTCACTTTTTTCCGGCGATTTGTTCGGCCCCTCCATGATCAGCCTGTTGCTGATTCCTCTCATAGTGGCTGATATCAATCTCGCTGTGGATCGTACCGTATGGGTACTTGGGGCAGTTGGGATTGCGGTTTTTGCGTGGATGATTCTGGGACGGTGGATGGAGATTCGACATCATGCAGAAAATATCACGCCCTCATGGCTCGTTCCCCTCATCGGGGGGATCAACGTGATCCTGGCCATCCCAGCGCCGCATGTGCACACGAACTACGGCTTTGTGATGTTCTGCATTACAACTGCCTTATTCTTCGTGGTTCCACTCATAACCCAGATCTTCCCTCAGAGAATGTTTCACGGGCGTATGCCTCAAAGATATCGACGCACCATTCTGCTCGTAGCCGTCCCATTTGTAGTGGGATTTTCGATTTGCCTAATGATCCTGGGTCACATTAATGAAGTAGCTGAAGCTCTCATTATTCTGATGCTTTTCCTTTTAGCAGTGATGCTGGGCCGCCTGTGGAACCTCATTAGTAGTTCTCCATTTAGCCTGTCATGGTGGGCTGTGAGCTTCCCCCTCGTGGCATCGTCAGCCGTCACCTTTCGCTACGCCGATCATGCTCATAACGTTTACACCGACGCCATCGCGATCTTCTTGCTAGGGTTCGCCTCCGTTGTAGTTTTCGGATTGCTCGTGCGCACACTGGTGAGCATCTGGCGTCATGAACTTCGCTTGGGGCAGTTGAAGGCGAAGATTTAGGTTAGAAAAACGGAGCTTGATCGACTTTGTCCAATCGCGCTCCGGTGAGCAGGGAAACGCACGAGGCAAAATTTATTTCTGACTGAAGACCTTCCTTGCTTTGAAGTGATCCTTCATCACGAAATAGGCGCCGCTCATGCCTACTCCCAGTAGTATTACTAGCGAAACCAGAATCGATCCCGTTGCCCGCGCTACTGCAACGAAAATCGGGCTCAGCAACAACGTGAAGCCAAGGCCAATCATCATCGTTTGCACGACTGGTAGTGCCTTATCCTTACAGACGACTTCACCGTCTTCCAATTGGGCAGAATACAGTACGTTCGCTCCGAACAGGCGGCGGACCAATGCCAGCTTGACCTTCCTTCCCACTACTAAAAACGACCTCATGTAGTCGTCGCATACAACGTTTTTTGCCCGAACGCCGTTGATCTTCACAAATGAAATGACGCGCTGTCCGTCCACAGATGAACCTAATCCGAT
Source organism: Pseudomonas helmanticensis (assembly GCF_900182985.1). Taxonomy (NCBI): domain Bacteria; kingdom Pseudomonadati; phylum Pseudomonadota; class Gammaproteobacteria; order Pseudomonadales; family Pseudomonadaceae; genus Pseudomonas; species Pseudomonas helmanticensis. The sequence goes on from NZ_FXUY01000002.1 coordinate 614,655, forward strand.
TTCCTGGATGACGCCATCGAGAATTACGAGTGCCATAGCTGTACCGCCTTCAACGAAGACTTTTGATTGATATTAAATTTTCTTGGTGAAAATAATTTGGCCGGTGGCACCGTCCCTGAGATCGATGCGTTGTGGGCCAATGAGGACAAATCGTTGAGGGCCAAATTCACCAGCAAAGCGCTCACGCTCGATTGATTTCACGTACCCGTAGATATCGATTTTTATGGTTTCTCTCGAGGCTTCGATCTCACGAGCGAGGGCTTCATCAGGAATGTCCAGCAGGACGCTGGAACCACCTTGAAAGCCGATGTAATAGCTTGTCGGACCGGGGTTCAGGTAGCAGCGAAGTGGCCCTGCCCTCGACATAGAGGTGGCAGTACGCTTGTCCTCATCGGTGTACTCGACTTTGTCCGAGAAGAGACAGTTGTCGATACGGAAGCCCTTTGCTTCTGGATCGTAGGAACTTAGGGAAATCGGCGTCCAATCATCACCACTCAATTTCACTAAATTATTAGCTTTGGCCTTATCAGCCTCCTCGCCCACGAGGATGCCCAATTGCCCAGTGAGATCCCTCTTCTTGAACGAATCCTGTTCGGACTGTCTCGCGGACGCTAGCCGATAGAGTTCTGGATTTGTCTTACGAACATTGAACGCATCAGCGATTGAGTCAGCGATGTCTTCTGGAGTTTCCTTCCAATCGCGTTTGGCGTTGTAAATATTGAAAGCAGTCATGGGCTGCTTGGCGTCGAGATAGCGTGCTGGCTCGGCAATACCCGGATCCCGGAAGGTGACCACTCTGGGGGTGTTCTCTTCTGCGAGTTGCTGCATTACGGCCTGATCAGCTGTTTTGGTATCAACTGTGGTGGACTTTTCAGCTGCTGGTGCACCTTCTGCATCTCTGACCTTTGGCGGCTTATCCCCACCCCCGCAGCCTGCCAACAATACGCAAGCAATCAGCACAACAAGCGCACGAAGCCCGCGACTTACCACCAATGTGTGGCGCAAGAACATGAAGGATATCCCTATGAGTTTTTTCGGATAACGACAAATCAAGACCTTGAGCGCCACTGATTTGCCATCGCGGGCCAAAACTACCAAATTGGTAGTATTTAGGAAAGCGGCAAAACGCACCATGACGTACTGATTTTTTAGACGACGTTATGACCAGCAGCACGCTATCCATTCGGCTTAAGCAAGCGCGCTTACGTGCCAAGCTCTCGCAAGAAGAGCTTGGCATTCGAATTGGTCTGGAGCCGGCGTCCGCCAGTGCAAGGATGAATAGGTACGAACTTGGTAAACGCACTCCAGATCCGGAGTTGATTCAACGCGTGGCCACGGAATTGCGTTTGCCCGCGGCCTATTTCTACGCGTGTCAGGATGATGAGGCCGAGCTGCTGGAGCGATACCATGCGCTTAGCGCTGAAGCTAAAGCAGAGTTGATGGGGCTACTCCAAGGTTTGGAATGAGAAGCTCAACAGCGCGCACCCCGGCACGGCGCCACCAGATATTCAGAGTATCCGGCTCAACGCTTTTGGCCGATTTCATGTGCCAATCCATTCACTCCAAATGAAACGCGGTGCATTGGATTGCTAACTAGCTTTCATCTCTCCACTCTCGTGGGCTAATACCGGTTTTTCGACGAAAAGCGCGTGCAAGTGCCGACGGGCTTTCATATCCCACCTTTTCAGCAATCACTGCAATCGGCTTGCCCTCCCGCAGCAGCTTTTGCGCAAGACTGACCCGCCAGCTCACTAAGTAGTCGAATGGTGACTGCCCAACGATTCTTTTGAAGTGGTCTGCGAAGCTGGCCCGTGACATGTTCGCCGCTGCCGAAAGCTCGGCCAAACTCCAGGCGATAGCAGGCTCACTGTGCATGAGGTTTAAAGGGCGTGCCAGACGCGCATCCGCCAGTCCAGCCATCATTCCAGGCGGTTGATCACCGCTGGATAGAATGTGGCGAAGCAGCAAAATTACCAACAGCTCGAATAGCCGATCCATTACAGCCTCACGACCGCAGTTGCCATCGAAGGCTTCATCGAACAGCCATTCCAGTGTGCTGGACAGCGTCGGTATTTCATCCAGTTTCAGTATTAGGTAATCCGGCAATGCTGTGGCTAGAGCGTTGCCCGAACCCCCATTGAACTCGACCGACGCACAAACCAGTTGCGCGCCGGATCCTTCTTTGGCGGACATACGATGGCGGTACGGTCGGGGGAAGAAGATGAGAGTGGGTTCGGTAATGTGCAGCTCTTGGTCATCGGCCAGCTTGAGGTGAACCTCGCCGGCTTGCAGGAGGTGCATGTGCCCAACGGTTTGGCTCCCGTCAAAAGCCGTGATCCCGCAAAAAGCACCGCTGTGGAAGGTGCCAGCGTTCACACCAAAGTGTGTGAGCAATGTCGATAAACGATCCATTCTCGATCTCCTACACCGATTTGGACGATCAGTCTTCTATCTTGGACTTTTAGAATCCAATAGAACAGAAAAACCTCTAATATCGACTCCGTACAGCGCACAACGCGCTTCAATTATCGGAGTATCACCATGACTCGCATCGCCCCGCTCAATCTGGAAAACGCTACTGACGCTACCCGCCCAATGCTGGAAGGCGTTCAAAAGAAAATCGGTTTCCTGCCCAATGTATTTCGTGTACTGGCTCTCTCGCCTACCGTGCTGGGCCACTACATGCAAAGCTCGGCTTCCCTGAGCAAAACTTCCCTTACCGATCTGGAGAAGGAATCGGTTTTTCTCGCCACTTCGCAAGCCAACGGCTGCGATTATTGCCTGGCTGCACACACCCTGTTCGCCGGTAAAGCTGGATACAAAAATACTGAAATCCTTAGCGCCCGTGAAGGGAAGCTTGATGCCTTCGCACGTCTCGCAAAACAGATCACTGAAAGCCGTGGCCATCTGACCAACGAACAGATCGCCGAAGCACGCGCCGCCGGCATCACCGACGCCAAGATCATCGAGGTGATTGCGCACGTCGCCTCGCAGACCCTGACCAACTATCTCAACAACGTCGCATTGACTGATATCGACTTCCCGGCCATCGATGCCTGAGTAGGCGCTCTAGACGAGAACCAAGCATGAAAACTGTGACTCTATACACCACGCAGACGTGCCCTTACTGCCGTAACGCAAAACACTTGCTGGGCAGTAAGGGGGTGAGAATGAAAGAGATCGACATTCAGGCTAACCCTGGTAAGCGTGAAGAGATGGTCAAACGTAGTGGACGTCGCAGTGTGCCGCAGATCTTTATCGATGACACGTACATCGGTGGCTTTGACGACTTGGCCAAGCTCGATCGCCAAGGTGGGCTGATGTCGATGCTAGCCTGAAGTCAGGGGTTGGTTATCGAAGCTGAACATAGACAGGCGGTGAACCTCGCGAGGCTACCGCCAAATGTTCCACAGCGATCCTTTGTCTATGCCATCGTCGACTAGTCGATTGTTGTTTCGCTTCAACGAACACACCATATAACCACTGCGTGAGATTTTGTTTGCGCAGAGGAAGCTAAAATGTTGAAGGCATAGCTTTCTTCATTAGGCAAATATGGAGCTACAGCACCACACCAAATAATGTTGTAGCCTTCGTGCGGAATCGAAAAAATCGATGCCGTTCTTGGGCTTTTTTGGCGTTAAGGTGCATCAGTGGCTTTCGCTCCATGAAGGTACTTAGGATGGGGAAAACGATGAGCACAGTCACCGAGTCCGCTTTACTTGCCCCGACTCCCTCTGAACGTTTTTCCGATGCCCTAGCCCTTCGGCATGATCCGCGCGCTTGCGCAGCTCTTATTCATAACCAGCTTGACGTAAGCTTCTATGAAGGCCTGGCGATGTCCGTGAGCCTTTCAACCAAGAAGCTCTTTTCCTTGCTCGGCGTCTCCCCCGCTGTTCAACGTCGATGGAAAAAGACGCAGCAACTGACCATCGGCGAAAGCGATTACGCTTTCCGTCAAGCACTAGTCATAAGAGACGCTTTGGGGTTGTTTGCGGGTAATCGAGAAGCAGCGGTGGAATGGCTCACCCAGCCAAGCATCTCATTGAGTGGAGCAACGCCGGTCAGTCTACTTTCTACATTCGTAGGTATGAAAACCGTCGAGTCGCTGATCTGGAAAATTGAGCACGGCGTCTACCCATGACAGGTTCAGACGCGTACTTCTCCTACTCGCTCGCCAGCTGCAACCTCGCGCGCCTAATAGCGTTTGGCGTGAAAGTGCCAGTCCTATGCACCATGATTTGACCAGGTTGAGAGAATTCAGTAGGGTCCTTAGCTCCTCAACTGAGTGCTGGTAGTCGTCCGTCGCTGGGCCGAAAGGCGCCTGTCGGCCCTCAGCTCCCTTTCACGAAATCCCGCTTCGTCCTCGCGCGGACAATCTGCTCTGAGTGTTTCATTGGTTGCGCTGATGATTACTACGAACGGCTTGCCTTCTTAGTGGCTTCTTCGGTAAGCAGCCATTGCAACAAACACTACAGAAATGTCGTACATTACATCGCCACCTCTCGCTGTTTTATAGATATTACAGCGCATTTTTCCTTCTCCCACAGGAGGAATTACCTTAATGTCCCCTCCATCCCGTTTCTTAGTTTGGCTTAGGTTGGACGGCGCAGAAACAAGCTCTCCCGTCTCAATCTTGGCAATCACAAGATCCTTCGGTATCGTTACGAACGACATCTGCCTTGTTTGTTGGTACAAAGACCTGAGACCCTGGGCAATCAAACTCACACACATCTCATCCCACTGTGTCTTTAGCGCTTTGCCATCCCTGCTAGGCGGCCACCGCACAAAGTCTCCCTGAATAGTCGAAACTTCTTTCTTTAGCAAGTTTGCACCTTCTGATCGAAATTTAGGAGCATCAGCAGCGAAGACATAGGTAGCCGTCGAGGGAAAAGCTGAGGCCAATAAACGTGGATTGCTGTTGGCGAGACTCTGCTTTACATACGCCTCTGTATACCATCGGGCCTCAACCAACACTCTGTTTTTGTCGGTAGCCGCGTAGGCTCCATTGAGGACGGCCAAGGAAAAAACGGTTGTAGCAATCACGCCGAAGTTCATGTGAGATCCTTTCTGGCTTTGATCAACTTAGCCGGCAGATATTTATACGATCTGCCTGCAAGGAATACGGAGTGTGGTAAACCGACAAAGACGGAAGTCGATCATTAGCTGCTGCTCAGTGCCCATGCAAACCAACAAGGCTGAGGATATCTTTAAATTCTATGAGATTGATGGCTTCGCTATCGTCAGGCAGGGATCCATACCCCCAACTGGCAAAGGCAAAAGGGATTCCGTATCCGCGTGCGACTTCAAAATCGTTCCTATTGTCTCCGATCATTATCTTGGAAAGTTTTCCGTACTTGGCACGCTCTACCACCGCACCTAGGTGTCTGGGATCCGGCTTTTTAAAAGACACGGTATCGGCGCCACAGACGATATCAAAAAACCTTAATAGGCCGGTTTGCTTAAGGATATCGATGGCAATCGTTTCGTCTTTATTCGTACAGACAGACATTTTCCACCCCGCCTCCCTCAATGCGCTAAGGGTTTCAATCACCCCGTCATAGGGTTTTGTCATCGAGTGGTCAGCGTGTTCGTATCGGGAGACAAAGGTATTGATCGATTCTTCCATATTGTTGAGCCCTCGCGAAGCGAATGCTCGGCTAGCAAATGACCGCATTCCGTCGCCAAGGAACGATGAAGCCATTGCGACTGAAAGAGGCTCAAGATCCCTCTCGACAAGAATTGTGTTCAGTTGCACTGTCATGTCGCCCGCAGAATCGACAAGGGTGCCGTCCAGGTCAAAAATGATTGCGCCTGTCTCTACCGGGTGTGCAATTTTTAGGTCGTTTATCGACATGGGATTTTACTCGCGTTTTACTAGACTCTGAGCCGTTTGAGAGGGTTCCTGCTAAAGCTTCGTTTGCTGCGCACCAGCACATACACCGTATCGGATGTGGGGAGCTAGAGCATAGCGTCAATCACAAATTTGCCCGCCATTCCGTGGCCGTGAGACCGGATCACCAGTTTTTTTCGAACGCTTGGTTGAGGGAGAACCGACAACCATCACCCCGCTCCTCTCAGCTCTTGTGTTCTGAACTGTCTTCATGCACATTGTGCGCACAATGTGCGCGGAGTAGTGTGATATGACGTGGAATTTTAATTATCTCAGTGGGATCGCAAAGAATTCGGAGACGGGAAAGGCATTTCGAGTTGAACGCTCGATGCCTGAGGATCAAGTCAGCGTACGCACAGTCGACGGAGAACCCCATGGGCTTGAATCACTAGATCTGGAAGCTTTAACAAATCTCTGCGTCAGTGAATGCAACCGCTACGAGTTACAAGGTCTTATCCAGACCCTTTTCCAAAATGACTTTTCAAGAGCAGTTGTGGCACTAAACAAGGCAGATGGGCGCAAAGCGTCTGTACGAACGCTTCAGGCTTGGCTCATGCCATCAGGCAGGCAAAGCAGCAGACGTTGTCCAACGTGGGCTGTTTCCTACCTGAGGAACTACCGTGATACGCACGCAGAAGAGATCCGAACCCATCGTGAATTCAAAGAGAGCCAAGTTGGACTTAAGAGTCCGACACGCGTTGATAGGGTCTACAACGGCAGTGCGCTCATGGAAGTCGAGAGTCAGCTAGCGCATGAGGAGCGGTACCGCCAAGAGCTGAGATCTTGCAGTATTTCGACGCTTCCGGACTTGCTTGCGGACAAGCTATTAAAGATTGAAAGCAACTACGATCGCCTACTGTCGAATCATTTCGCTCTTCTCCGATCCATCAGAAGCGCGGAAAGTCTCGAGGATCTGAAAGCTAAATTTAGCGAGGAAGAAGACGATCTCAATAGATCCAACAATTTCTTGGCTAACGCGCGTCGAGCACTGCTGAGCAATTCCGAAGAGTTCGCGTCGGAGGATGGAACCTTGCCGGAAGATGCAAAATTCACGCAATGCATTAATCCCGGAAGCGGTTGATGGCTGGTAATTAACCCGTGTCGGGCCGCTAAGCAGAGAGCAAAACTGCCCGCCGTGGCCTCATATAACCCGGGGGATGAATAGCTTGATATCTCTAACCCAAGCTCCGATGCCTTCTACGTCCAAATGAAACCGGAAGGCAAACCATCCATCATCGCCTTCTGCGCTGATCTGGTCGACGCTTATCACTTTGCGCACGGCTTTGAGTGGCGTAGAGGATGCGTTTAAGCCCATCTGATCGGCGTACGGGATGGATGCCATGCGTATAGTTTCAAGCTTTATAAGCTTCGGCAACCATGGCGAACCTAGAAAGTCTGTTGAGTACTCTCGGATCCGGGTCCCGTAAGTAGGAGCGTAAAAAACTTCACCACGAATTGTGGATAGGCAGGTTTTTATTTTTTGCGGAAGAGCGTCTAAACCGCGCACTCGCGCCAGTTGGCCATTCAAAATGAAAAGATCATGCTCATCGTTCAAGGCTAAATCCATTGGAAGGCGATGAGCGTCGATTCGAGGGGTACTTCTCATTACGCCTACCTTGATCAATATTCCCCGATCGGATTTAGACCAGGCAGGCGGAGACGACAGCTCACGTCCATCACCGAGATCGTTTACAAGCACAAACTTGTCATATGAATCCAGATCTCCAAATTGATCGATATACCTAGTTAGCTGCCCTAATTCCCCAATTACAAAGTTATCCAACACAAACGTCCAAACGTTTTCTTCCACAGCGACCAGTTCCTCGACAAACACGATGTTAGGGCCTACGGCGATAAAATCAGTGCACTGCGGCGCTGATTTCATCTTTTCCATCTCTAACTTGATGGCGTCCTCGTGCTCCGCTTTCATTTGATGAAGCAGCGCAGTCGGATATGCCGCAGGGTTAACATCGATCAGACGACTATGGGTTTGGCAAAGCCAAATTCCGTTTTCTATACTCGCGCGCTGGTCATTTGTCATGTCAGGATTGTATCGTTGGCCACCAGGCGCAGCTGCCGCTATGTGAGCGGCTACCCCTATACTCACATGCTTATCTGACGCTTCATCGCTCGGCCCTGCGGTCGCCATGCCGCACTTAGAAAATGAGCACCGATAACCTGCTCTTAAAGCTAGGGCAGTCCTAGTTTTGGAAACAAAATCGTCTCGGTTTGACCTGTTTTTTTTGGGCTCAGCGCTGGGGGAAGCTACGGTCATTCCGTGATTTTCCTTTTAAATAGGCATGGGACATTCTGAAACTAGCCCGGATCCTTCGCGGTGGGCAAGAGGCAAGCGTTTGCCTCGCAGAGAGCATGACAAAAGTTGGAATAGCGGCTGTTGATTAGTCAGGCGAGTAAAATTTTGCACAGACGCTATGGGTCGGATGCGCATACCAAAACCGCTGATAGATATAGATCAAGATGAGGGATCGATTCTGGCCTGATGTTGCCCGTTTTAATAGGAACTCGCCCGTACGTCATCGCAAATTCCAAGCTAGCTTACAAGGCGTATAACTATCAGAGCACACGTGGGGCATACCAGTAATGGGCTCTCCAAAGGCAGTGTCTGGGTTGGCCCCCTAGGCGTGACCGACGCCTGCGGCGCGGAGCGATGTGATGAATTCCAAAGCATGGCAATGGTCGTACAATTACTTTCCTGGCTGCATCGGACTGGCCTTGCTGATCGGGCCGCTGAACGCTAGCGCCACGTTCAAATGCCAAGATAATAACGGTGTTATCAGCTACACCAGTCAAGCCATCGCCGGCGTCCGCTGCACTCGTGTGAGCAGCAAAGCTGGTGACAGTTTCGGTGAAAAGGGATTGATCCAGCCGGGCGTATTAAAGGACGCCGACCCAGGTGTTAAGCGAATTCGCTTGTATACCTTTATGCACAAGGGTGTTCGTCAATACGTGAGCCGGCGCCCCGAAGGTATTTCCGCGCGGGTCGATGTGATTGAGGTCAATCGCATCAGGGGCTGCTATCTGTGTACGGCGCCTGGTTTAAAAGTGGCTACGCTGCGCTTGGATACCCAATCCTATCGGCGAGAGATCGAAGCCGCTTCGGGTCTTTATGGTGTCGACAGGGCCCTTGTCCGAGCAGTAATCCACGCCGAATCCGCATTTCGACCCTACGCTATTTCCGAAGCAGGCGCACAAGGGCTAATGCAGTTGATGCCCGACACCGCCGCACGCTTCGCAGTAGACAATCCATTAGATGCAAGACAGAACATTCGTGGCGGCGTGCGATATCTAGCCTGGCTGCTTAAGCGCTTTAACGGCAACCAGACGTTGGCACTGGCGGGCTACAATGCCGGTGAAGCATCAGTGGTCGAGCACAACGGGGTGCCTCCATACCCCGAGACGAAGTCCTACGTAATCCTCGTGCAGTCGTTAACCGAACGCTATCGCAGCCGTCGCTAATATCGACCGTGCGGGAAGCACCCATCCCGAAAAGCTATGTATACATCAGTAATCAGGTTGATCGTGCTTCCCGCCCGGTCAGAGGGTGACGACATTTGTTGATGAGAACCCTACGCAGTCGTGGAGTGGATCAATCCAAACGGTGCCCAAGTGGAGTGCGGATTTGCTCGTCAGGTGACACCCAATCGAGTTCTCACTCCACTCGATCATCAGGCTCCATGGAGTTTTCCGACAAAGGAATTGCTCGTAATGTTTGCCGCATCATATGGCCATCCTCAACGCTCTGCATAAGGACCCGCAATTCGTCCTTTGATGCGTTTGAGATAATCTCGATTTCAACATCGGGAAATACTTTGTCAGCGAAAGCTCGAACAACCATTTCGAGTTTGGCGGCCTTGGCGGCCTCAATGAAAGTGTCCACGTCGTCCTGACATTCAGCCCGGCAAGAAAATACAGTCACGCAATGCTCCAGTTGTGATCGTCTGCGTACAGGCATCCAACGGGTCAATTCCCGTTGCTTGGACATTCCTCGTATAGGCACATTCTAGGCTCAGACTTAGCCGCACATCAGCGCCGGCTATTACTCTGCTGGGCTAAGGTCAGCTCACTCCGACTTTGGCTCGGAAATGGTGGCGGGGACCGGCTCAGAATATTCGTACGTCAGATCCTGTCTAATTTTATCCAAAAGACTTTCAAGGTCCATCTCTGGATTTTTTTGTAGATAACACTCGACGACGATGCTCACAGGATGCACACCCATAACAGCAGCTAAATCTTCGATCTTTGCCAGTCCCGGGCCTCTGCGGCCTTGCTCCAGGTGTGTCATGTAAGCGCGGCTCGTGGTGCCGAAGAATCTTTGTTGAGGCATATGGCGGAGCGTTCGCATTCCCTTTAACGCCGCCGCGAAAGCATCGTTCAGCTCCATTGATCACCCCTTGCAAAGGGAATGATAGAGCCATAAAATCAATTTTTTGGCGCCCTACAATTGTAGGGTCTGATAGATATTTTCGCAGATAATACTGCAAAAAATATCGCTGACAATTCGCCGGTCTTCAGATTATCGCTTCGGTAGTCGCAGAGAGATTTGAGATGTCAGTGGTTAGCGTTTCGTGATGCCGGAGCCCGCGAATATGGCTGTGCCAGTCGGAATGGCTGGCTTATCGCGCATTGGCGATTAACGAAGATGGCTTCGCTGGGAGCTGAGTCCTCACTGACGAGGACAGCGCGTAGTGATATTCCGATTCCTGTATGAGGTATTCCCTGTGAGTCCAGAACGCGAAGAGATGCTTTGCAAACCAAATCTATCCCTTTTCCCCAATGCATCAGTGATCGATGGCCGGTGGTTTTGGGGGTTCGAGTGTCAAGATGGATGGTATGACCTGCTCAACAACGCGCTCTCGCTCGTGTGCGCACGATGCGACATAGCGCCAGACTGCGAGCAGGTCATTGTCGAGGAAGTGAAAGAAAAGTTTGGTGGCCTCAGAATTTACTATCGAGGTGGCGATGATTACGTCAAGGGCGTGTTCAATCTCGCCGAAACCATGAGTGTGAACATCTGCGCCATATGCGGTTCGAGAGTGGGAAATAGGCGGATGCATTATCATCATCCGCGATGCGACCTCCATTACGAGTGCTGATAGATGAATCTAGTGATGGCCAACCAGCCTGAACTGCTTAAATTTTTATATACGCATCTGGCCAACGGCACTGAGCTGATTGATATTGAGGCTGTCCGCAGCATCGTATCGTCTCCCAGGTTGATGGATTTTGCCGTTCGGAATGTCTCGATCTCCGAGCTAGCGATGGTGGGAGATTCCTTCTTGGAAAAGCGAACAATGCTTGCTGACTCGCCTCAACGGACTTATGGACTGTCGTTGCGAGATTGGGAACGGATCAAGCCGACGGTCCAACTCGTCAGCGATTTTAATCACGGCGATACAAGCGTTACCAAGCTCCAGGTATGGCCTTTCGATCCGAATACTCTCTCCGAGCATCAATCGTACCTCGCCGTCGCCCTTTCATATACGTACCTGGAGCTGTATGCCGAGCCCCGGATTGTTGGGTCAATTAACGACATCCTGGACGAAATCGGCTTTTTTATAGACCCTGAGCGATACTGAAGTCTTGCCCATCATCAGCAGGTGCAAATCTGCGGACAGTTACAGGTGTGTAGGTGTGCTCAAACGGTCCGAGCCCCCTTGGCCTTTTCCTCTCCCGAGAGGGTGACCGCAAGTCTGCGAAAGGGACGAGGGGTTGGCGAGGTGGTCTGGACTCGCGCGATCTTGGGTTGGAATTGGAGCAAACAGACTGGTGCTTAGATGATCAAAACCTCTACTGAGTACGCTAGCAGCGACCAACACGCGGAGCAGCCTACGTTTCAACAGTTAATGGAAATCAAAGCGAGCCGCAAGCAGCAACTCACAGTCGACAGGATCGCGGCACGTGCTAGATACGATGCAATGAGCACCGAAGACCAGAGGGTTATCGACGAAAAATTTCGGGAGATGTTTTTGCAGTTAAAGAATCAGTTTGGACGAAGCCACCCGTTCATCGTTAAGCGCCCTATAGAACAACCAGACGACTAAACAATATCGGTAGATTGTTCTGAATTATGGAATATTGATTAGTCTTCGCTTTTTTTATTTGCTCTACAAAATCGGACAGTCGCGTCACGCTTTTTGAACGAAGACCACGTTAGCAACATAAAACCAACAGATCGCAATGCGATATGTGGAACACTCAGGCGATTTCTTCGACAAACAATTTGCACAGGACAACAAATAAATTTTTTTTACGAATTTGATTAAAAAATCTTTCATTTTGATAATTTTTGAGACTAACCTTCGTTCGCTCTCGTTTATTTCTAGTTTTCATCCATTTTGCCCGCGCATCCCTCGCGGGCTTTTTTTTCACAAAAATTTATGGTGCGTTAACCGCCGACCTCAAAATCCTCGCCCATACTTCTAAAGTCTGAACTTCTTCCCTAGCCAACTGCATCTCGAAGAAACGTGAAAACCGCGGCGATCGGTGCTGGCCTATTACGTCACTTCTTGGCTCTGATGTTCGGAATCGAAAAGCTTGTCTCATTGAGTGGTCGTCTGCCGTTGAGGGGGCATTGTTCTCTCTTGTCGAATGGCGCCCCTACCCCTCTCAGATCTACAAAAGGTGGCGGAATGAAAAAGCTCACAACGGCATTCGGCGCTCCCGTCGTTGACAATAACAACACTCAGACGGCAGGCCCTCGTGGCCCTGCCCTCCTCCAGGATGTCTGGTTCCTAGAAAAAATGGCTCATTTTGATCGCGAGGTGATTCCAGAACGGCGCATGCATGCGAAAGGCTCAGGCGCTCACGGAACATTCACTGTGACGCACGACGTCACTCGGTACACCCGAGCGAAAATGTTCTCTGAAATTGGCAAGCAAACACCGATGTTCACACGTTTTTCTACCGTAGCCGGCGAGCGCGGTGCAGCAGACGCTGAGCGAGATATCCGTGGCTTCGCAATGAAGTTTTATACCGAGGAAGGAAACTGGGATCTGGTAGGGAACAACACCCCAGTTTTCTTCATACGCGACCCACTGAAATTTCCAGACCTAAACCACGCTATCAAACGTGACCCTCGCACAGGTTTGCGCAGCGCGAACAACAACTGGGATTATTGGACGTCGCTTCCTGAAGCCCTGCACCAAGTCACCATCGTGATGAGCGACCGAGGCATCCCTGCAAGCTTTCGGCACATGCACGGCTTCGGCAGCCACACCTTCAGCTTCCTCAATGCAAATAATGATCGTCACTGGGTCAAATTCACATTGAAGACTCAGCAAGGCATCAAGAACCTTTCAGACTCAGAAGCTGGGCAGCTCATTTCTGGCGACCGCGAGACCCACCAGCGCGATCTCTACGAAAGTATTGAACGCGGAGAATTTCCCCGCTGGACTTTATACGTTCAAATCATGCCGGAGAATGAAGCAGGGAGTTATCACCTCAACCCGTTCGATTTGACCAAGGTCTGGCCTCACAAGGACTACCCGCTAATTGAGGTGGGTGTAATGGAATTGAACCGTAACGCTGAGAACTTTTTCGCGGAGATCGAGCAAGTGGCCTTTAATCCCGGCAACGTGGTTCCAGGTATCAGCTTCTCGCCAGACAAGATGCTGCAAGGCAGATTGTTCTCCTACAGTGACGCGCAGCGGTATCGCTTGGGGGTCAACCATTCCCACATTCCGGTCAACAGTCCTAAGTGCCCCGTTCACAGCTACCACCGTGACGGTACGATGCGCGTTGACGGAAACATGGGTGGCACCATTTCGTACGACCCTAACAGCTACGGAGAATGGGAAGAACAGCCGGAGTTCGCTGAGCCTCCCCTTAGCATTGAAGGTGCGGCCGATCACTGGAACCACCGCGTCGACGAGGATTACTTCTCACAACCAGGCGACTTATTCCGTCTCATGACTCCGGAGAAGCAGTGGTTGCTGTTTGAAAACACAGCGCGAGCCATCAACGGTGCGTCGGAAATGGTGGTAGAGCGGCACATATCCAACTGCACTAAAGCTGATTCGGCATACGGTGAGGGAGTAAGGGATGCGATCGCTCGCTTGGCGCTAAAAACTTAGCGAGTGCTTCGAGGCGCCGGCTAAAAGTCGGCGCCTTGGAGTCTGGGTTTCTCAAGCCTGCCAACCCAAAATTGCTCGTGGTTGCTCAACGGCTTGGCACAGATTGTTATTTTTTTACCTCTCACAGATACTTCATATTTTGACGATTGATGTGTCAAAAGCTGCTTAGCTTAGCGAAATCGTGCGTTCATAGATAAATGCAAGGGATTGCCAAGTCGGCGCAGGAAGCGATGTTTGGGTTTGAAATTGCAGTCCGCTATCAACCCAGAAATACCTTCCTGGTACGTCCACTGCGCGCCTACGCCCAATGCTCGTCCATTAGAGAAGGTTGAAGTAAATGGGTTTCCATCCAGCGCAATGCCCCTCGTGCCTGAAAGACATCCAGGTACCCGATGACGCAAAAATTTCAATCTGCATGTACTGCGGTGAGAAGATATCCATAGCGCAGCCTTCTCCAGCCCGCACCTCGCCGAATGTGGCAAACCTGCTCGGTATGGCAAGGACGGCATCTACCGCCGGAAACCAAACAGAAGCGGAAATCTACTTTAATCGTGTATTGGAAATTGACCCGACGATTTCGGAAGCTTGGGTTGGGAAAGGTAAGGCCGCGGGCTGGCTGTCCAATCTCAACCATATGCGTTTTAGTGAGACGCTAGTCGCTTTTGGTCACGCCATTGCGGCGGCGCCCAATGCTCGAAAAAGCGACCAGGCTCGAGAGTGTTTGCGAGAAGTTAACTTACTAGTGGTCACACTCTACGGAATGGCGCACCAGCACTTGCTCGAATTTGTAGCTTTGCCCAATATTTGGCCAGAATATGTGGCGCAGGTTGCAGAAATGCTGGGAACACTGGAACAAGCATTGGTCTGGGATCCTGTGGACAAGGACACGCTGGAAAATATCGTGCACCTGTGTAAAGACAATATTGAAGGTATAAAATACCGGGATCAGTTCGACAACAACCTCCCCAAGGTTCGCTACCTTTCTCCTGAGTACGAGAGCCTTATCAGGCAGAAACTTGAAACCGCAGCAGCAGCATTAAAGATACTTGATCCAAATTACATGCCACCCCTAGCACAAGCCAAAAAAGCAGATGCATGCTTTGTCGTGACAGCGACGTTGGGGGATGAATCTCACCCGACGGTTCTATGCATGCGTAATTTTCGAGATGAATGGCTCGTCAATAGACCAGGTGGCAAAGCGTTCATTGCTTGGTATTACACTTATGGACCGATCGCTGCCGATGTCATCCGCAACAGGATCGCACTCCGCGTGATTTCCTACGCATTTGTGATTCAGCCTGCGGCCTTAATTGCGAAAATGATAATGGCTATAGCGAAACGCAAGTGATCAGCGCTGACGCACGACTCTGAACGAGCGAGACCTTGCTGCTGGAAGTTAGCTTACCTGTACGTCCAGGCGGGTAATCTCGCCGAGCCAGATAGCCTCGGCCGAGGCGTAAGCGGCTGATGCTTTCAACAATCAAAAGGCCCCGAAAGGGGCCAGTTGAACGTGCCGGGCATCCTACTTGTTAAGCCAAGATTCCACAGTCTTAGCACCGTGTTCCGATTTCCACTGCTTCAGGATTTTGTGATTTCCACCCTTAGTCTCAACACGCTCCCCTGTATGTGGGTTGCTATAGACCTTCATTTGACGCGCTCGACGTGAGCCGGGTTTCGAATCGACAGTTGAGCGGTTAGGCCGTCTGCCGTTATTTGGGTCTAAAAGATTGATCACATCTTTGAGGCTATAGCCATATTTTGCGAGCAAGTCCCGAAGTTTTGTCTCAAACTCGATCTCTTTTTTCAGTCCTGCGTCCCCTTTCAGCGCCTCAAGCGCTTGGAGTTGTTCAGCTAAGTGTTTCTCAAGCTGACGGAATTCGGCAAGTTTGGACATCGATCTCTCCTAAGGTTGAGAGGGAATGGGCAACCATACTCGATGGTAAATTGAAAAAGCCTGCGCCATTCCCGATAGCTCGCATCAAACATAATCTAGCAGATTCTAGTGATCTTACATACCAGAAAGACTATATCGATTGGCCAGACAACATCTGCTCTTACGTAAAATGAACCCTGAGTAACGACACCAAAGAAGACTGCAAAACGTGAAGTACTGTTGGTGATTAGCGCATCAAAT
Organism: Pseudomonas helmanticensis; assembly: GCF_900182985.1. Taxonomy (NCBI): domain Bacteria; kingdom Pseudomonadati; phylum Pseudomonadota; class Gammaproteobacteria; order Pseudomonadales; family Pseudomonadaceae; genus Pseudomonas; species Pseudomonas helmanticensis. The sequence continues at coordinate 630,772 of NZ_FXUY01000002.1, forward strand.
ATGCTTCAGGCGCTAGTGAGGATTAGAAAGCTATTCATCGTCTGCCGGATGAACTCCAACTCGATTACGTCCGCCTCTCTTGGCCAAGTAGAGTCCTTTGTCAGCCAACTCGATCAGCATTTTTCGATCGTTGGTTTGATTGGGGGACAGCGTGGCGAGACCGATACTCACAGTAACCACAGACTCTGGCTTGGGCGAATGATTAGGGATCTTCAGCGCTTCAACTCTTTCGCGCAGATTTTCAGCGATCACCATGGCATCTGCTGATGAAGTAGCTGGCAAGATCACTGCGAACTCCTCACCGCCGTATCGCGCCGGCAAAAAGCCTTCACCCGTTACCGTATTGCGCATTGCACCAGCCACCTGCTTTAGCGTGTCGTCGCCCGCTTGGTGTCCGAAGCTATCGTTGAAGAGCTTGAAGAAGTCGACATCGACCATCAGTAGCGAGATCTCTATGCCTGCTTTGCTAGCGCTCTGCCATTCGGCCTGTAGAAATTCGTCAAAATGTCTGCGGTTTGCTAAATCCGTCAGCCCATCGGAATTAGCCAGGCGCTTCAGTTCGCCCATGGCTCGCTGCAACGTCAGGTTGGTATCCAATAATTGCTGTTGGCTCACCCTCAATGCTCTGTAGGCGTAATTCAATTTCCTAGCCGTTACAAAGGATCGTGAGTGGGATCGAATCCGAGCTATCAGCTCAATGGGATCAGGCAGCTTTACTAGGTAGTCATCTGCGCCTGCTTCAAAAGCCCGACTTTTCACCTTCGGATCTTCCTTAACGGACAGGGCGATAATGGGTATACCGCTGGTAAGCTCGTTTTTTCGATATTCCTGAATTAGCGATAGCCCATCAATCCCGGGCATGATCATATCCTGGAGAATTACTGTAGGTTTCACCCTTACAGCCTCTTTCACAGCCTGGGTCGAATCCGTGCAGTAATGAAACTCAAGATCACTTTCACTAGCCAATTGGCGGCGTACGGCCTCAACAATCATTTGCTGGTCATCGACTATCAAAATGATGACAGTCTCCTCCGAGGCTTCGGAAAACTCCTGAAGCTGCAACTCATTCATGCTGCGCCCCGCCTCGCTGCCAAATGAAGGGATTATCTTGGAAACATTACTTATCAATCAATAATTCGTAAGATACAACAATAGGAGGCCAACTCGTATCTTTCTGTCAGCTTTTGAACTGCGATGACTTCGCGAAGCAAGACAGCTACTCATTGCAAGCAAGCCATGCCCTCATTAAGGACTATTCGAGTGTGCAAAATTTAGACGTGTATGGGATTACGCACAAGGAATTACTAAACTGATTCTATCGAGACAAGCTCAAAATATTTAAATTTTTTCTTCTTTGCTTCTGCTTTTGCCTGCTGCTCCGCGATGAGGCTACTCAGAGTGCTTGCATCGTAAATGAAGGTATCAGCCTTACCTTCGAATTCGGTCGTGACACGTAGAGTCACCCTCAGCTTTGGCGACCTAGATGTGGCAACCTTGCGAGCCTTTGATACGTGTTGCGAGTCTGCTGTGATGCGTGAGTCCTGAACTTCTGGACTGGGCTCATTGCTGCCCAAGCCAAAAAGCGCTTGGCGCATTTCTGCCTCGGTAAGATTTTCTTTCATTGAGATGCCTCGTTGCACTTACGTTGGTTGACCAGCTTTTCAAAAATTTGGCATCCAAGCCTGGGTAGGGAATTGCCCCCAGCCCTTCCATTCAGGGATGGGTAAAAAATCACTGAGGGCCTATTCCCAGTTAAGCAGTTCTCTATGGACAGCTTGAATAGAAACAGGGATTTCCCGCTGCCAATCCAATGAGACAACAACGCCCTCAAGAAATTGAGCAGTTATTTCTTTTCGATCAGCCGGTCACGGATGCCAGCTACAGCAGCTTGGATCTCCATGATCTTCTCAGTGCTCAATCCAACGGCATCCTGAATGCAGTTCGGTACCTTAAGGGCCTCTGCCTTCAGTGCCCATCCCGCCTCAGTGAGCTTTACGCGCACCTGACGCTCATCCTGCGGGTCTCGACTGCGAGTAATCAAACCCGCGCTTTCGAGGCGCTTTACCAATGGAGTGAGCGTACTCGATTCCAGAAACAGCTTGTTCCCTAGATCCTTGATGATCTGATCATTCTCGGCCCAAAGCGTCACCATCAACAGATATTGCGGGTACGTCAGGCCGAGCGACTCCAGCATCGGACGGTAGTACTGCGTGAGTGCATGACCAGCCGAATAAATCGAGAAGCATAAAAAATCATTCAGCGGCGCGAAGTCGCTTTTACCTTCTTCTGACACCTTAGTCCCTCCTTTAGTCTGAGATAACACGTTATTACGTGCACGATTCAATCGCAAGCCATTGACAGGAAATTTTTCCTGGCGCAGGATTGCTACCAAGGCGATTAAATCGCACACAAAGCATTTTCAAACCAACAGTTTTTCCCGACAGGTAGACATTCGCATGAAAAAGATTTTCTCTGGCTTAGCACTCGCCACCGCACTCCTCGCAGGCGGTATTGCCCACGCAGCTGACGCAAAGCCAACTATCGTACTGGTTCACGGTGCTTTCGCTGATTCAAGCAGCTGGAATGGCGTTATCAAGATTCTGGAAAGGGATGGCTACCCAGTCATCGCAGCCTCCAACCCATTGCGCAGCCTCAAAGGTGACGCTCAATCCGTTGCGGAATTGCTGGCATCCATCAAAACCCCTGTTGTCTTGGTCGGCCACTCCTACGGCGGCCCCGTCATCTCCGAAGCCGCTTACGGCCAATCCAACGTCAAATCGTTGGTTTACGTAGCAGGTGTGGCACCTGAAGCTGGAGAATCGACGGCTGATCTGGCTGGCAAGTTCCCAGGCGCAACCTTAGGCCCAACTCTGGCTCCACCTGTTGAGTTGGCTGACGGTAATAAAGATCTCTACATTCAGCAGGACAAATTCCACGCTCAATTCGCCGCTGATGTACCAGCCGCCGAAGCTAAGCTGATGGCCGCGACTCAGCGCCCTGTGACCGCAGAAGCACTCAACGAGAAGTCGACTGAGCCAGCTTGGAAAACCGTTCCGTCCTATTTCGTTTATGGCGACCTGGACAAGAACATCCCGGCTCAAGCCCAAGTGTTCATGGCTGAACGCGCGCACGCCAAAGAAGTTGTGAGGGTCAAAGGCGGTTCGCACGTAGTGATGGTTTCCAATCCTAAAATCGTCGCGAATTTGATTGAAAAAGCAGCGAAATGAAACTCAGGACGGTTGCCAAGAGGCTAATTCGATTGGTAACTGGCCGGTCTACTAAACGTACGTTTGCTGAAAGCACACTCCAGCATTTTTTTGAGCCAGGAGTTGATCAACTCCGAAGTCAGAATGCTGAGTGGTGCAAGCTAGAGGGACTCCGTGGAGAACCCACAACGTTTTGTGATGAGCAGGAAACGGAGTCTCAATTTCTATCAGCGCAGTTTCACAAATTTTTCACGTTGTCTAACCTACGTTGACTTTGCTCCTTTCTGATTTCTGATTTTTAGCCCGCGCTTAGACGCGGGCTTTTCTTTGCCTACGCGACAGATAGGCCCCCTCTCTGCCCTCCCGTACGGCCATTCGGCAAACGCAAGAATCCCGGGTCGATGGACTTTTTCTAAAGAACGCCAAACTCACTCAACGGTAAAATCAGCTTTATAAATATTTAGTTACAAATAGTGGCGCTTCGCCTGTTCTACAGCCATCATTCGCGCTCAAAAAATAAGAATGGATTCGAGAGATGAACTGGGAAGTGACGGTTTCCGTCGATAGCGCGCTGTATCCGCTTGGTGTTGTACAGCGAGTTTCCTACGCTCTGGCACCCACCTTAACGGTACAGATCCGGCAGACAGAGAATCAGATTCACCTTGATGCGTTTCCCACGCTACTGATCGGCGGCGCCGGAGCAGTCCTATCCAAACAAGAAGCACGCGAGACAATTCTGTGCAATCTGAACGATTTCGCGTTGCGCGAGCGTATTCGGAATGAGACCTCTGGCCTGAGAGAAATACTTGCAAATGCTGCCCTCCGCGGAGCTGGCATGTGAGCATCATGCTGATAGCCAAAGAGGCAAGCTACCGGTTGCTACCGTTCCGTTTTTTACGGATCGATGAGCATCGCAGCGAGAGTATTTTGCTTACCGCTGAAACAGGTGAGTTTCTTTTTGTCTCGGAAAAGCAGCTAAAGGATATTGTCCACAAGGCCGTGGATACAGCCTCCGCTCATTACAAAGACCTTCTCGCCCGCCACTTTATCTTTGAGCCGAATGGTCACGATCCATTTCCTGAAATGGCGGCACAATTTCGTAGTCGTAAAAACTTTGTCCTCAATGGACCTGCGCTGCACATTTTCGTTGTCACTCTGCGCTGCAACCATACCTGCGCTTATTGCCAAGTCTCCCGTGCCCCACTGAGTGGTTCGGGTCATGACATGTCAGCCGAGCATGCTGAACTGGCAGTGGATCGGATGTTTGAGGCTCCCTCCCCCGTACTCACAGTCGAGTTTCAAGGTGGCGAACCTTTGCTGGCGTTTGACCGCATCCGACAAATTGTTGGGTTGGTCGAAGCCCGTAACGCAGTGCAGCAACGCAGCATCCAGTACGTCGTCACGACGACTCTCCATCACCTAAATGTCGAGATTCTGAATTTCGCCAAGCAACACAACATTCAATTTTCCACTTCACTGGACGGTCCAGAGTTTCTGCACAACGCCAACCGGCCAGCACCGACCAGAGATGCTTACAAGCGAACGATTGAAGGCATCGAACAAGTAAGGGCATGGCTGGGTCACGATGCAGTTTCGGCACTGACAACCATCACCTCCAAGAGCTTGGAGCATCCTCACGCGATAATTGACGAGTACGTGGCCCAAGGGTTCACCAACATCTCTCTGCGCCCCTTGAGCCCTTACGGATTCGCGAAGAAATCCGCGAAGCGCCTGGACTATTCGATGGATGAGTTCATCGGTTTTTACAGGGAGGCTTTGTCGTATCTGATGAAGCTGAATGCTCAAGGGACGTTCATCTCAGAAGGATACGCATCACTCCTGCTGACGAACATGTTGACTCCGTTTGCATCCGGCTATGTAGATCTGCGCTCCCCCCTGGGCGCAGGACTGGGAACTCTCGTTTACAACTACGACGGCGATGTCTACCCCTCAGATGAATCCCGCATGCTTCTCGAAATGGGTGAGGACGGATTGAAGCTCGGCAGTGTGCACCAACCTCTGAAGGAGCTGCTCCAATCGCCAGTGATTGATATGTTGCTGTCCGCAGGTGTGGCAGAAGCGTTACCAGGATGTTCTGACTGTGCGCTGGTCCCCTATTGCGGAGCAGACCCCATTGAGCATTTTGCCCGCCAAGGGGATCCGATCGGACACCGCGCGTTCAGCAGCTTCTGTCAAAAAAATACTGCATTGCTCACGCACCTTTTTCGCTTGCTGCGTGATGGGGACAACGAGACTCAAAAAACCCTTTTGTCCTGGCTAACGCGAAGCTCTTTGAGCGCCCTTCCCTCACCTGGTTATAGGGGCTAAAGATGCTACGACTCGACACGCAATTTGAGATTCTCAATCTGACGGCACCCAAGCTATTCAAAGTCATCACTCCAGAAGAATTCATTTCCCAAGGTGTGGCCGTGTGCGCAGGTGAAGCTTCTTTTGATGACTTAATGCTATGGCTCGACCAATCCTCCACCGCCAATCTGGACCAATGGCTCTCAGTTCCTGTTGGTGGTTTTTTGGTATCAGGCCACCCGCATCCAGTAGGTCCCATAAGCGCAGCTTTGTTGACCAATCCCAAAGATCCATTGGTTGTGCAGCCGGGGGATGTCATCGCGGTTAGACCTGGAACGAGCGTCGTACGTGTCCTCTATCGCAGGGGTGCCAATAGCAATCTGTTGTTCATGACTGATCGATGCAACAGCCTATGTCTGATGTGCTCTCAGCCTCCAAAGGACATCGATGACAGGTGGCACATCGAGGAGAACCTGAAGCTAATCGATTTGGTCGACCCGGGCGCCGAACAACTGGGTATTAGTGGCGGAGAGCCCACGCTGTACAGGTCGGGCTTGCTCGCCATCATTGAACACGCCAAACGGGTACTGCCTGAAAAATCCTTGCACATTTTGAGCAACGGTCGGTTGCTGAGTGATGCCACGTGGATCGATGACCTTCGACAAGTAAGTCACCCAAGTCTCAGTTGGGGCGTTCCTTTGTACGCCGACAATGCAGAGGACCACGACAACGTCGTCCAAGCCCCAGGCGCATTCAGCGAAACAATAGTCGGCCTCTACAACCTCCAACGTGCGGGGCAAAAGATAGAAATCCGCATGGTACTGAGCAGGCTGACGACGCCTCGGCTTCCCGAGTGGGCGCATTTCGTGTTTCGTAACTTGCCTTTCGTGCACCACGTTGCGCTCATGGGTATTGAGAACACGGGGCTCGCTAAGAAAAATCACGATCAGCTCTGGATAGATCCGGCGGACTACCAGGAAAAGCTCATTAAGGCAGCTTTTTTCCTCGACATCCGCGGCATCGCTGTTTCGATTTACAACCTGCCTCTATGCGTACTCGATCCGATGCTAGGGCGCTTCTACCGGCAGAGTATTTCAGACTGGAAAAACCTGTTTATCGATGCCTGCCAAACGTGCTCGGCTACTCACGCATGTGCGGGCTTTTTCAAATCCCATTCATCTCGCTGGCAAAGCCGGAACATCCATCCGCTAACCATCGAAGACCTTAAAAATATGCAGGGAGCACAATATGAAACTGCTTGATCGTTGGAAGCTTCTGATCGGCCAATCAATGGCCTTGATCCCCATCATTGGCAGCCCCATGGCAGATGCCAGCACGACTCAATTGGCATTGGCGGACTGGCTGCCAAATCCCCAAAGCGCACCACCGGCATTCAACAACACCCTGAATGCGAAAGACGCGATCAACGTCTACGCAGGACATAGTTCACACAGTTCCCACAGCTCGCATAGTTCTCATTACAGCAGCTCGGGTGGCTACAGCGCGCCAAGTGCCTACACCGCGCCAACCAGCACTCTTCTTTCCTCGCCTTCAACACCCAGCACTGCAACTCACGCCACCGTCAGTACACCGAGCACGACATCTTCCAAGCCTTCTACCAGTACGGCAACGCGATCGAATGTCTACTCAGCCAGACCTGCCAAGCCCACAGCAGCGGATCTGTCGATGCTTGTTCGACGTGTTCAATTGGCTTTGATGATCAAAAAATATTACGCGGGGCCGATCGATGGTGTGCTCAACAACAGCGTCCGTGGTTCGCTTATGGCGTTCCAAGTAGATTCGGCGATTGTAAGCAGTGGCAAGATGGATACACCGACACTGAACGCATTGGGCATCGCTATTCCATAGTTTTGAGGACGGGGCTTTGGTAGTCAGGAACGGATCTCTACCTGATCATTAGGTTTCAGTGCAGGACTCAGTGAACTCAGCAAGCTCTGTATACGCCTGCACATAGGCCGCATCCGCACGCACCAGTTCATCTTGTAACGCTTGGTTTTTCAAAACCTTGATAGCTATCATCTGCCGCGCTGAGCGCGCACGCTTAACTGCATCGAGATACGGTTTTAGGCAGTCGGAATCCATGCGCATGTGTGATCAACCTCCAGGTGAGTGCTTTTAGACCAACTGAATAATTCCAAACTTTTATTACGAATTTTCCTCCAGTAAATCCCTTTCGGCACACGAGAGGGCATGACTGGTAGGCAATTTACATAGCGCCCGTAGAGCACGATCAAAGCTAAATACATCTTACAGAGCGAATACAACCGACAAAGCTCCGACCATTAGCTCAGCTCAAAGGCAGCGCTTGCCCTCTTTAAATCTTAATTCCTGAAAGCTACCGTCGGCTGAAAAAATTCGGACCGACGCAGCTTCATTAATCAAAATTTCCGCTGACATTTTCACAATATCTTCTTTAGCCTGTGCTTCAAGCTTCGCTCGTTTCGATCCGCCTTTGTAAAGCGCCCAACCCGTGGGGGGTTTTCAATATGGAATAGACATTCATATGTCTTGCCTACCTTGAAAACAAGAGTCTACTTTTGACTTAAAAAGAAAATCAAATTGACCCATGAAACTTTCAAGCCAATAAAAATTTCTACCTGCTTTCGGGCATCGTTTCTACCCTAATGCCTCTAAATTTTCACAGCTCAAACTAGTTCGCTCTATATAATTCCACCAATCAAAAGAATAACCGCTTTTACCGCGATCATACTGAATAAAGTCATGCAGTAAAGTCGACGTCCACACGCACAAAATATTAGACATCGTAAAACTTTATTTCATCAATAACCTAGCAACCCCCGACTGGTGAAATTTTTTTTCTTAACCACTTGTTAACCAGCTACGCAGAAGATGACCATGAGATGCTGGGCTGGGTCGACGTTGCATGGCTGTTTGGTTAAGTCGGTTGCAATCCGGAAAGAGAAGTCATGGCGACAACTCCTTTCCATACCCAGTTCTGAGCTTTTTCCCTTTATGACTTCGAAGGATCCCGCCATGCCCATAGGCAAACGCGAAAGTGCGCGGATTGAGCGCAGTTTAATTACAACGCTGACCGACGCCTGCGAGACCGCAAAATTTGAAATCCAAGGTTTCGCGCGGCTCACCCACACGGCTGACTTGACTGCATTTGCTGAAACGCTGACGGCGACGTGGGTGTTTGAAACACAGATCGACAAAAAGCTCGCACTGGCTAATACGAAAGGTAGGTTTTTTGAGCTGACCGCGATCGCACTGCAAGAAGCAAATTTCGATGTGAAGCCCTCGGATCAAACGATCCGATTCGACTCCGAGGAAGAGTGCCAACACGCCCATGGTGGCGACTGGCAGAAGCGCTTGACGCGATCGCGTGTGGCCAAGGGTATTGAAGATGGCTAAGTAAATTGAAAACCCGTGCATTTCGGTCTGCCAGCTGAGCGGCGATATGTGTGTAAGCTGCGGCCGCAGCAAAGAAGACATTCGAAAGTGGAAGCGCATGAAGCGACCGGAAAAAATGGCTGCTGTGCAAAGGGCGAATGCGCGGTTGAAAGGACTGAAGAGGGGGAATTGATAGGCTGCTTCACAGCAAAGAACAACGATCCGAAGTCAAATACGACGGGGAAATACCTCCGTCGCATCCCGCGGAATCGTGAACCTTCAAAAAATAGGCGCTATTGCCTTATTTGTTTTCAAAACCCCCTAAAAGCTTTACCCGACCGCTTCGCTGTCGGAAAGGAACCAGTTGGTGGTGGAATCAGGTCCTGAAGGGGTATTAAGTGGGGTGGAGACTCAAGCCTAACGCATTATATTTATTGAGTAAAAATGCTGTCAAGAGTTATTTTTAATAATTGGCATGATTAATGCTTAATAACATTTCGGCCACGCTTCAGTCCCCTTCTCAATGTCTTGTGATGATGCCTCCACATTCTAGGCGTCGGCATCACCCATCGAATATGCCTACGCCTCAGAGATCGAAGGCGTCCTTGAGGATTATTTCCAGACCCATTGGCTTGCGACCTAAAAGCTCTTCAAGCATGTTGCTGGTCTCGTTAAAAGTGCCTTTTTCAATTGCTGCAAACCAACCGCTTACCACGTCAGTGATCATGGGCGGCCAACCTTGGGATTCTCTACCGACAATGAATGTTTCGGCAGAAATTGGCTGGTAAGAAATAGCGTTTCCCGTAAGGCGCGATAGGGTTTGCGCGATTTCATGAAAAGACCAAGCCTGCCCGCTGTTCAATAAGTAGGAGCGATTTTGATGCCCTTCCTGGCTGAGCAAAACGGCCCCAGCTTCGGCAAGCTCATCAATACTGGCCAGTGCAATACAACCCTGGCCGGCAGGGGCAGTGAAATCTCTATTGGTAGCATTATCACCGAGGAATGTCGGCAGCTCATCAGCATAAAGTGGATGCGAGACAATGGTGTAGTCCAGGCTTGATGACTTCAGAAGAGCCTCAGTCGCGATGTCACTCTCGGTAAGGCCTCCCTTCGCGTGTTGGTCGTTGTTGCATCGCTGGATGCTCGTGTAGATCAGATGACGGACCCCGGCTCTACGCGCAGCATCAATCACATTTTTATGCTCGCTCACCCGATCACTGAAAACATTTGAGGACACCAAGTAAATCTTGTCCACGCCAGCGAAGGCGCTGACAAGAGATTTATAGTCGGTGTAATCACCATAACGAACCTCAATTCCTAACGCGGTAAGTGTCCGTGTCCTACGAGCATTTCTGGCCAATGCAACCAGACTGGAGGCAGGGACCTTTTCGACTAACGATCTGAGTACCGCCCCGCCAAGTCTTCCTGTCGAGCCCGTGACCAGAATTTTCGCCATGCAATTTCGCCTTTCTATTTTAGTGATTTGGTTAGTCGTCACTATGGGTACAAAGACGGCACAGAATTAGTCTTCAAAAGGTAGAATCAGCTTCAACCAAAAGTTAGAGATGACTTCAGAATGCTTGGCAATATTGAATTGTTCGTTCGTGTAGCCGAAGCCGCCAGCTTTTCGGAAGCCGCTAGGCGATTGGGCGTTTCTTCCGCGGCGGTCAGTAAAAGTATTGCCCGCCTGGAAACAAAGCTGGGCGCACGCTTGTTCCAGCGCAGCACCCGAAGCTTGACTCTCACAGAGTCAGGTGAGGCGTTTTTCCAGCAGGTTGCGGGCAGCCTCGATGATATTCAGTCAGCGATTGCACAATTGGGTGAGTCACGCGATCTACCGTCGGGTCGATTGCGTGTCAATTTGGCCCCATCCTTTGCCTTTGATTACGTCCTCCCCCTGCTAAAAAATTTCAAACAGCGTTACCCCGACGTTGTTCCCGATTGGCACTTGGAAATAAGGCGCGTTGATCTAATTGGTGACGGTTTTGATGTAGCGATTGGCGGTGGGATTGAACTGTCACCTGAGGTCGTAGCGAGGGAACTGGCCAAGCTTCATCTCGTCATCGTCGCCTCCCCAGAATGGCTGGTAGGACGAGTTTTACCCGTTGTACCAGCGGACCTTGAAGGGCAAGACGGTATCGTCGCGCGCTCTACAGATACCGGTCGACTACGCTCTTGGACGCTGCGTAATGCTGGCAAAGAGACGTTTGACTTAAACCTCAAACCTACAGCGATCATGAATGATCCTGAGGCCCTGTGCAGTTGCGCTCGGATGGGCCTAGGTGTGGCATTGGTTCCCCTTGAGCGAGCGTGGCCCTGGTTGCAGAAAGGTGAGCTAGTCCGACTTTTGCCGGGCTGGTACGTCGATCTGGGGTCGATCTCGGTTTACTACCCTGCAAGAAAAGCGCTACCCGCCAAGACCAGGGTGTTTATTGATTTTCTACTGGAGCATTTTCAGGGAAATCTCAGTGATCAATTCAGTGCTACGAGCAAATTGAACACTTAACCCTCACCCACCAAACACCCAGCTGGCTCGATTTGGCGCGAGCCAGTCTTCTGGATATCTCCTCCATAGAAAGCCTTGCCGTATATCTTCCGCTTCCTTCCTCAACCCTTCTTCTGCGCCTTACCTACAAAACTGTAGGAGGGAGGCAACCATTTCGATCCTTTCCTAACACTTCACCATGACGAATCCCATACTTCAGTATTAGCCGGCAGCACTCTGGCGCTAAAAAATTCGGACTTACGTAGAAGTGTTTATTTGTTAAAAACAACCCATTCTAGATCCAAGACAAAAAACAAAGTTACCGAAAAACCAAAAGATTAAAAAGCATTCAGATCAATGTACGCATTCAGAACGTTACAGACTCAAGGCCGCACTTGCATTATCAGCATAATGACAAGTCTCTTAGTCCAAGGTGAAAGGAATGAACAGAAACGATCTTCGCAAAATTGACTTCAGTCTTTTAATAATTTTTGAAACTTTGATGGAAGAGCACAGCCTCACACGCACTGGCGAAAAACTGTTTCTGTGTCAATCCGCGATAAGTGCTTCTTTAAACCGACTGCGTCAACTTTTCGATGACCCCCTCTTCGTTCGACTTGGCAGAACTATGGAGCCTACAAGTAGAGCCATTGAAATACTCCAAAATCTAACTCCCGCAATAGACAAAATGGCGGTAGCGTTACACAACGTCAGCGACTTCGACCCTAAGACCAGTTCATCTGTATTCAAAATAGGCCTTTCAGATGACGTCGAATATTCCCTGCTGCCTTGCCTGCTGCGTCAACTGAGACAGGAAGCACCTCAAATCAGCTTTGCAGTTCATCGTACTGACCATTCGGTGATCGCAGACCAGCTCTCTAGTGGTGAGATATCCCTTGGCGTTAGCAACAGCCGTGATCTGCCAGCCAACGCTAAACGTAAATTTTTGAGAAACATACGCCCGACCGTTTTAAGTGCTGACTCACAGATGCAGCCTCTCGACCTAGATGAGTACTGCAAACGCCCGCATGTCTCAATTTCGCTTAGTGGCGAAATGACTGATCACGTCGATCGTGCCTTAGGATCTCTAGGTCGACAACGTCAGGTGGTCTTGGCAGTGCCTCAATACAGCGCTCTGAAAGCACTAATTGAACACTCGGACCTGGTAGCAGTAGTACCCGATTACGTTGCGAAGGCGATGTTGAGACAGGGCGGCTTACGTATGGATCCCGTGCCGGTGACCCTCCCCTCAGCCGACCTATCGCTGTCCTGGAGCGCCATGCTGGACAACGATGCTGGCGAACGCTGGCTGCGCTCCCGAGTTACTCATCACCTCTGTGAAAAACGGGCCACTCCGGGCGAAATCAGTCCAAACACACAAGCTGCCTGAGCCCCCGACTGCCTCTATAGGTAGGACTTATGCAGAGCATTGTTTATCGGTCTTGGACGCTATCGAACAAACAGCACAAGATTGTTTCACACCAAACGCAACACAAACCTAGCAACACAACTCAAGCAATTCCGACAGGAGATACACCATGACACAGTCCCACGCTTACAAAGACACTAGCCTTGAACTGACCGCCAAAATTCTGGACGCCAAGGCTCGCAAGAAACTTTCTTTCGAAGACGTCACCGAAGGTACCGGCCTCGGCCTAGCGTACGTCACCGCAGCCCTACTGGGCCAGCATCCACTGCCTGAAGCCGCGGCCAAAGTGATCGGCAAAAAACTGGATCTGGATGCCGATTCGGTAGCCCGCCTGCAAATCATCCCGCTGCGCGGCGGTCTGGATGGCGTACCTACGGATCCGACCATTTACCGCTTCTACGAAATGATCCAGATCTACGGCACAACCCTCAAAGCTCTGGTTCACGAACAATTCGGCGACGGCATCATCAGCGCGATTAACTTCAAGCTGAACATGAAAAAAGTTGAAGACCCAGAAGGTGGTCACCGTGCAGTAATCACCCTCGACGGTAAGTTCCTGCCACTGCGTCCTTTCTAAGGTTGCAAATGAAATCGTAATTTGGCCCGCAGCCATGCGGGCCTGCTTCAAACTACTTAATCATTTACTACTCATCACCATAGATTGGAGGATTCATCATGAAAAATATTCTGTTTCTCGCATTGTCCTTGACAGCTTCGCTCTCAGCTTATGCACAAGATGTAGTCGTCGCAACCGAGGCAGTGCCTTACCAATACGGTATGCACTTGGATGTCGCCAAAGTCATCCATATCACTGAAGCGGCAAATGTTTGTGGCCCAACTCCAGTGCAGATGACTTATCAAGACTCTCAGGGAAAAACGCATACTCTGGAATACAGCATCATCGGCGGCGGCTGCACTAACTGATTGCAACAAAACCATTTAGCGAATCACAAAGGGAAAACAAGATGAAAGCTCTTATTGATGGCTTGTTGAAATTTCAAAAAGAAGTGTTTCCTCAGCGGACAAATCTGTTCAAGCACCTGGCTACGACTCAACATCCAGGCACCTTGTTCATCAGCTGTTCTGACAGCCGTGTAGTACCTGAACTGCTGATGCAGCAAGAGCCTGGCGAGCTGTTTGTCATTCGCAACGCCGGCAATATCGTGCCGTCCTATAGCCCTCAATCGGGTGGGGTATCAGCCACGATTGAATACGCTGTCGCTGTGCTCGGTGTAACAGACATCGTGATTTGCGGCCACTCCGACTGCGGCGCCATGACAGCCGTTGCTAAGTGCAAATGCATGGATCATCTGCCTGCTGTCGCTGGCTGGTTGCAACATGCCGAGTCGGCAAAAGTCATCAACGAATCTCGCCCTCACGCCAGTGAAGCAGCCAAAGTCAGTTCGATGGTGCGTGAGAACGTCATTGCCCAACTGGCCAACATCCAGACCCATCCGAGCGTGCGCTTGGCCCAGGAAAAAGGACTGTTGAATTTGCATGGTTGGGTATACGACATCGAAACTGGATCGATCGACGCTCTGGATGCCGACAACCGCAGCTTCAAGTCCTTGATCAAGCACCCGACTACCTGCGCTGTGCATTCGCGTGCTCTAGCAGTGGCATGATCCGCTCCGCGCTGAAACGGTCATGCACTCAAGCAAGGGATGTTATAGGGAAAGTAATTTTCAGCGATAAAGAAAAATCCAATGCGATTTATGAAGTCGTAGCGCTTTGGGCAGTTAATAGCAAAAACTGTCCCATAGCGTAGCAACAAGAACTACCAAATAAGCAAGAATGACGATGATTAATTTTGCAAAGCAAAACAATCAAACACGGAGGACTCGCTTGCTCCGTTTACCGTTGAGTTGATGTACATTGCAATAACTTGCCTTGCATACGTTTTTAGCAACAAGTCAAAAGATCATGAGTTTTCACTGGTCAATATTTCACCGTGACACTGTTGCTCTGAGGTATCGGCAAGCACTGTATCGGCGCATTGCAGCCTCGTTTCTCAAGCACTGCGGTATTTCTGATACGCCAATGACTCAACAGCACTTCCATAATGGAGCAATCGTCATGAGCCTCACTCTCTACGGTTTTGACGCCAGTCCGTATGTCCGCACAGTAAAAATGCTTCTCAAAGAAAAAGATGCAAGCTTCGATCAGTTGCACGTCAACGTGATGAAAGGCGAACCTCACGCGCCTGAGCACCTGGCACGTCATGCATTCGGCAAAATTCCGGTCATCGACCATGATGGTTTCAAGGTCATTGAGACCAGCGCGATCATGACTTATCTCGATGATGTCTTGCCCGGGATTTCGCTTACTCCCGACAACGCCAAAGATCGCGCTCGCAGCCAAATGGCGCAAGGTATCGATGACTCTTACGGCTACAGCGCGATGGTATCTGTATTCGGTTACTACCTTTTCCCGGACTTCATTGGCGGACAGAACAACGATTCGCTTCGTGAAGGCATCGACGACTCAAAATTGGTGTTGGGTGAGCTGATGAGAATGAAAGGTAACGACGCATTTATTGCCGGCAAAAACCTATCCATTGGTGACCTGTTCTTGGCCCCTGCGTGCGCCTATTTGACGATGACTCCAGCCGCAGACCAGGTCCTTTCTATCGACGGCTTTAGTGACTGGTGGGGTAGGATCAAGACGCTGTCGAGCTTCAAAACGACTCCACCCGCATAGGATGACGCAATTGGAAGCAGGAACGCGCCGGGGCAAATCGCCCCGGGGTGCTAAAAAACCAGACCGCCCGCCTCGACTGAAACGGGTGATCATCCGATGAACAATTAGCGTCTCATCACACCGTTTCACAGCTCTTAACTCGTTACAAAAACGCCCCCTGCTCATAATCTCAACTGGCAGCACTCGATTCAAATCAGTGCATTTGAAAGCGCCCAGCAGCAGTTTTCTAAATTACCCCCAGTCGCCGACTGATGGGTTGAGTGGATAGCAGACCGACCGCTGCTATCCGATTTGCACCACCGTCGACCTTAAAAAGAGGCGTAACTTGAGTAGCGAAATCCGCATCCTGACCCCGCCAGCCGAAACCATTCAGGCATACGGCACTCCTTTGACAGCCACTCGGGAAGGTACCCTGAGTTACCTGCCGGTAGCTCTATTCGGCGCGGTTATGGGCCTGACCGGTTTATCGTCAGCTTGGAAATTCGCAGATAGCCTGTACGGCTTACCCTCATGGATCGCTGGCTTTTTCAGCTATATCGCGATCCTGGCTTTCCTCTTGGTAGGGACAGGCTATGCAATCAAGGCAGCTACAGGATTCAAGGCTGTTAAGGCCGAGTTCCAGCATCCCATCGCCGGCAACCTCTTTGGAACACTGTTCATCAGCCTCCTCCTGATTCCGAACCCCCTATCCGATTACAGCTTGTCGCTAGCGCGCTGGATCTGGGTGATGGGAACGCTGGGCATGATCCTGTTTGCCTGGGTGATCATTTCCCGCTGGCTCGGACAGCAACAGCAGCCAGGTCATGCCACTCCAGCATGGCTTATTCCCATGGTCGGATTGATAAACATCCCAATAGCAGTACCCACCTTACAGATTCATGGCCAAGACGAGTTGTTGATGTTCTCGCTTGCCATTGGGTTCTTCTTCGCAATTCCATTGTTCACGCTTATCATGTCGAGACTGATATTCGAAAAGCCGCTTATCCTGTCGCTTCAGCCATCCTTCATGATTCTCGTCGCCCCCTTTGCCGTTGGTTTTTCAGCTTATGTGAATGTCGTGGGTGAAGTAGACCGGTTTGCAACCGCCCTTTACATGCTGACTATTTTTTTGCTGTCCGTGATGATAGGTCGCTTACGTTATCTGGCGATCGTCTGCCCTTTTCGCTTGTCCTGGTGGTCCGTGAGCTTTCCTCTCGCTTCTGCTTCTGTGTGTGCATTGCGCTACGCCAAACATTCACCCAATCTTTTTACTCATGCAGTGGCGATTGTATTGTTGATCGGAGTGACATTAATTTTGCTCTCCATGTCCGTGAAGACCGTTTCGAATCTGTTGAAAGGCAATTTGAAGTTATTGATGGGTTAACAATCAAAAAAAATATCCGCGCACCGCCCTCTAACACCCCTAGTTATTTAATTCTGCGCACCAGCACTTTTTCAAAAAAGCATACCCCCTTACCGATTCTCTACCAGCAAGAGTTCGGAGTACTTAAAAGGCGAAAATCATGCACCATAGTACCGATAAATTTGCCTTGCTCTCCCCCCTATTGAACTACTACGTTCTCAAAAAATAAATTATCCGTTGAAGCGAAACCTGGATGCCAAGCAAACTACATTGATTTGCAGTGCACAATCAATTGACAATCAACCGACCACTGATCTTAACCAAAGGGCTGACTGCAAGCGTATCAAGCTCACACATTGAAAATTCCAGTGCTAAGCAAAGCTGGGGAACAACCTATGGCTAAAAGAATCACTAAAAAACATAAAAGCCGCGGTGTGAAACCTTGAACAATATGACACAAAGCTTTGAAGCTATTCCGCACCACAACATTAAATTCAATTAATTTAATTCAGTAGCACAAGTATAGAAAGTCAGTATATTCATTTCACATAATAACTCATCTATTGCGCCTTCATGATATTTGACGACATCCCCTGACCACACTAGCCTGTAATAAAAATACGGTTCAGTACACCACCAATGGGGTCAAAGCACATGAAAGCGCTCATCGAAGGTTTCATCAAATTCCAAAAAGAAGTTTTCCCACAAAGAACGGATCTTTTCAAATATCTTGCTACCACGCAAACCCCTGAAACGTTGTTCATCACGTGCTCCGATAGCCGGGTCATCCCGGAAATGCTTACGCAGCAGGAACCAGGTGAGCTGTTTGTTATACGTAATGCGGGAAATATTGTTCCCAGCTACGGACCTCAACCAGGCGGTGTGACAGCTACTGTGGAATATGCAGTCGCGGTATTGGGAGTGGCTGATATCGTAATTTGTGGCCATTCAGATTGCGGCGCAATGACAGCTGTTTCGAGTGGAAAACCCCTCAATCATTTGCCAGCTGTTGCTGCTTGGATGTCTTACGCAGAGTCTGCAAAAGTGATTAACTCCGCGCGTACATTCACCTCTGACAAAGATCGTATTTGTTCAATGGTACGAGAGAATGTGATTGCTCAGCTCTCCAATCTGCGAACCCATCCGAGTGTCAGACTTGCCATGGAACAAAAAAAGCTGAACTTGCATGGCTGGGTCTACGATATCGAAACTGGATCGATCGAGGCGCTCGACGGAACAACTAATAAGTTTGTTTCTTTAGTAGATTTTCCAGAAACAAAAGCCTAACGACGAACCAGACGACAATGCTTTTCCGCCTTCAATATGCCCTCACTCGCATATTGAAAGCGAAATCGCACAGTTTAGCTAGGTATCTCCACTTCAGCTGTCACATGTAGAGATTTGGAGTAATTATTATGTCTGAATCGGAAACCCGTCCACCGCTTCCACCATTTGATCACGAGTCTGCAACGCTAAAAGTTCGTCTCGCAGAGGATGGTTGGAATAGCCGTAACGCTGAAAAAGTCTCGCTGGCTTATACCCAAGACACCAAATGGCGTAATCGAGTGGACTTTGCAGTGAACAGAGCAGAAGCAGCTGCATTCTTAACTCGAAAATGGAACAAGGAACTGGAGTATCGGCTCATCAAAGAATTATGGGCCTTTACTGATAACCGTATCGCAGTGCGATACGCCTATGAATGGCACGATGATTCAGGCAACTGGTACCGCTCATATGGAAATGAAAACTGGGAGTTCGCAAATGATGGGCTAATGGCTCATCGTTTTGCCTGCGTAAATGACATGCCGATCAAGGAATCGGAGCGAAAGTTTCGATGGCCATTAGGCAGGCGCCCAGACGACCACCCTGGCCTCTCCGATTTAGGCCTTTGAATTTAAACAGGTTTTAGTAGTTGAACAATTGCACAACTACTGCCACCCACTCATCTATAGGGAGGACTTATCCAATGGATTGTATATGGGTCTTGGACGCTATCAGCGGATCAGACGATGATTGTTTCACAGCAAAGCAACACCAACTCTTCACTACTAATCAAACGAAATTGATCGGAGAAATACCATGGTCCAGTCCCACGCTTATAAAGACTCCAGCCTTGCCCTGACTACCGAAATTCTCGATGCCAAGGCCCGCAAAAACCTCTCATGGCAGGATATGGCCGATGGCACCGGCCTCGGCCTGGCATATGTCACGGCCGCCCTGCTTGGCCAACATCCTCTGCCAGAAAGCGCCGCTAAAGTCGTCGGTGAAAAGCTGGACTTGGATGCCGATGCAGTAGCCGCTCTGCAAATCATCCCGCTGCGCGGCAGCCTGAATGGTGTCCCTACGGATCCGACCATTTACCGCTTCTACGAAATGATCCAGATCTACGGCACCACCCTTAAAGCATTGGTTCACGAGCAGTTCGGTGACGGCATCATCAGCGCAATCAACTTCAAGCTTGATATGAAGAAAGTTGAAGACCCAGAAGGCGGTCATCGTGCAGTGATCACCCTGGATGGCAAGTTCCTGCCGCTGCGCCCGTTCTAATAGCGCGAATCTCCCCTGACATTCGGCCCGCATCCTATGCGGGCCTGTTTTAAAAAATTACTCAATCAATCTCAAAGAACACCATTTCTGACTGGAGGATTCGTCATGAACAAAATTCTGTTTCTCGCCTTATCCCTGACAGCCTCTTTGTCAGCATATGCGCAGGATTCTACTGAATCTCAGCCCGTGGTTGTTTACTCCTACGGCATGCACGTGGATGTAGCCAAAGTCATCCACATCACCCCGGCGGCAGACACCTGCTTTTCAACCCCTGTGCAGATGACTTACGACGACTCGCGCGGCGGTGTCCACGTTCTCGAATACAGCGTGATTGGCACCGGATGCACCAATTAATCGTCCAACCCTTCACTGGCTTTTTACAGGATCAAATTATGAAAGCTCTTATTGATGGTTTTTTGAAATTTAAAAAAGAAGTGTTTCCTCAGCGGACAGATCTGTTCAAGCACTTGGCTACGACTCAACATCCAGGCACCTTGTTCATCAGCTGTTCTGACAGCCGTGTAGTACCTGAACTGCTGATGCAGCAAGAGCCTGGCGAGCTGTTTGTCATTCGCAACGCCGGCAATATCGTGCCGTCCTACAGCCCTCAATCGGGTGGGGTATCAGCCACGATTGAATACGCTGTCGCTGTGCTCGGTGTAACAGACATCGTGATTTGCGGCCACTCCGACTGCGGCGCCATGACAGCCGTTGCTAAGTGCAAATGCATGGATCATCTGCCTGCTGTCGCTGGCTGGTTGCAACATGCCGAGTCGGCAAAAGTCATCAACGAATCTCGTCCTCACGCCAGTGAAGCAGCCAAAGTCAGTTCGATGGTGCGTGAGAACGTCATTGCCCAACTGGCCAACATCCAGACTCATCCGAGCGTGCGCTTGGCCCAGGAAAAAGGACTGTTGAATTTGCATGGTTGGGTATACGACATCGAAACCGGATCGATCGACGCGTTGGATGCGGACAACCGCAGCTTCAAATCCTTGATCAAACACCCTACTACCTGTGCTGTGCATCCGCGCGCTCAAGCCGCGGCATGAACTACTCTCAAATTTGAGGCACACCCAGGCACCAAACATAGATATCGGAGCCAGCATGTCCAGAGAAACAACATTGGGTGCGGAAAGTGTCCTCCCTGCCACAGATGGGTTGCCTCAAAACGCCCGCCGCCTCGCCATATTTTCCCTGGCCATTGGTGTGGGAATGGCGTCCCTTGATACAGCGATAGCCAACGTAGCTTTGCCCGCTATTGCTGAACAATTAAACACAACACCGGCATCATCGGTCTGGATTATCAACGTTTACCAGCTGGCGATGGTGGCGACGCTTTTACCGTTCGCAGCCCTTGGCGAAATCATTTGTTATCGCCGCGTTCTGCTTTTTGGGTTGTTTCTATTCACTCTTGCTTCCCTGGGTTGCGCCCTCGCATGGTCACTGCCTTCACTAGTCACCGCTCGGCTGCTCCAAGGGGTCGGCGCTAGCGCCGTTATGGGCGTAAATACCGCCATGCTCAAGGCTATTTATCCCACAAAAATGCTGGGACGGGGCTACGGAACCAATGCTCTAGTGGTTGCAGTCGCTTTCGCGATAGGGCCGACCATGTCGTCCCTTATTTTGTCAGTCGCAAACTGGCCATGGCTCTTCGCGATTAATGTTCCGCTTGGCCTGGTTGCATTTTTCCTTGGCCGTAAAGTACTGCCAGCTACTCACAGAGCAACGCACAAATTCGACGGTTTGACCGCCCTTTACAACGTAGTGGCTTTTAGTCTGTTGATACTGCTTTTCGGAGATGCGGCTCACCAAGCTAGCGTAACAACGCTGCTGCTGGAATTGATCGGCGCAGTCTTGTTCTTCGCGTTGTTGCTGCATCGGCAGGCAGACCATAAAGCTCCAATGCTGCCAATCGACTTGCTACGCCGGCCCATGTTCGCGCTTTCAGTCGTAACGTCTGTATGCACCTTCGCAGCCCAAGGACTGGCATTTGTCGCCCTACCCTTTTACTTCTTTTCTACGCTTGGTCGATCACCCGTAGAGACCGGATTTTTGATGACTCCTTGGGCGGTCATGGTAGCAATCATGGCCCCCATTGCAGGTAGATTGAGCGATCACTACTCGCCCGGCGCCTTAGGAGGAATCGGCCTTGCGATACTGGCTGCGGGGTTACTAGCCTTGGTACTCATGCCCGCTGACCCATCCACGATCAATATCAGTTGGCGCATGGCTATGTGCGGGGTTGGGTTCGGTTTCTTCCAGGCACCTAACCTCAAAGGGTTTATGGGCAGCGCACCTCCCCAACGAGCTGGCAGCGCAAGCGGCATGGTTGCCACCTCTCGGCTTATCGGGCAATCCACGGGTGCGGCGTTGGTTGCGTATTGCTTCATGTTGTCGAGTGAACACGGCGCTATATTCGCACTGTGGGCTGCTGCTGCATTTGCGGCAACTGCGAGCGTGGCCAGTTTTGGGCGAGTGGTCGCTATACGAACTTGAGCAGTGACTGCCATCGGTGCATGAAAAGCCCACAGACAGGTACGGCGGTTGGGCGAACAATTTAGGACTTGTGCGAAGCACGCTTCAAATGTTCACGGAGAATAAAAATGCTCGACTTGGCATTTAGCCATTGGCTGGACAAGCACGCACAGGGGCTAGACTCGGGATCAAGTGATCCGCAAGAAGTCTTGGCGCAACTGGCGCTAGCCAACGTTCTACGCGTGGGGATCAGCCCATTTTTAGGTGGCAATGGCAAGAATTTAGCCGATGCGGTTGAGACTTTAGCCGCGGTAGCCAGCCATTCCATGACGGCCGCTTTTGTCCTTTGGGGTCAGCGCACATTCATCGAATATGTACTGCAAAGCTCCAACTTCGCATTGCGCGAGAGATTGTTACCGTTCCTGCTTGACGGAAAACTGGCTGGTGCAACCGGTCTCTCCAACGCCATCAAGTTCCTATCTGGGATCGAAGCTCTGCAAGTGCAAGGCACTCCAGCCGAAGATGGCTGGGCCTTGAATGGCGGACTTCACTGGGTAACAAATCTGCGTAGAAGTGGCTTTGTAGTCGCGGCGGCTGTAGAGGATACGCAGGGCGGGACACCCTTCATTTTAGCGATCCCGGGCTCGGCAAATGGTCTTCACCG
Organism: Pseudomonas helmanticensis; assembly: GCF_900182985.1. NCBI lineage: Bacteria > Pseudomonadati > Pseudomonadota > Gammaproteobacteria > Pseudomonadales > Pseudomonadaceae > Pseudomonas > Pseudomonas helmanticensis. The sequence continues at coordinate 653,305 of NZ_FXUY01000002.1, forward strand.
CTCGGAGGATTTGCAGTTGATGGGATTGCAGTCAAGCAACACTGCTGCCCTGGATTTTGATAAGGCCAAGGTAAGTAGAGATTGGTTGCTGCATGAGGACGCGCAAGCTTTTCTGCAATCAGTGCGACCAGCATTTCTTGGTTTGCAATGCGGTATGTCGATTGGACTGGCCCGGCGTTCCTTGCAGGAGGTGGAGGAGCATTTGCAACACGACCGTTCGATCTTATTAGAAGCCTTGCTGAACCAACGCTGGCAACTCGAAGGGATGGTTAGTGAGCTTAAACGCGGACTGCTGGACGGGCGTTTTCGGGAGCAGCCCGCAGCTTTGTTTTGCCTACGCATCTCCTTAGCAGAATCAGCTGCTAATGCAGTGCAATTGGAACTGCAAGCCAGCGGCGGTAAAGCTTACCTGGTTGAACAGGGCATCGGGTTTGCTCGTCGTTGGCGCGAATCTGCTTTTATACCCGTTGTCACTCCGACTCTGGTGCAGCTACGGGCTCAGCTGCAACGCTAGGAGAGTTGATTTGCGTCTCAATGCAGCCCTTTCTCTAGGTAAAACACGAACCGACATCTTTGATATGCCGGCGTGATAGAGCGCGCGAGATTCATTTCTGCCCCTGTCATCACACAGCCCCTCATCCTTCAACAAGTGTCGGAGTTACTTACACACGCCATACCGAAGTATTAGGTTCGTATATTTACTGACTACATAAATACGCCCTATGCACGAATGTGTTTCCGCGTCCTGGAAGATATGATTTTTCTTAAGGATTCGGAGGATTTCGTCATGAACATGCTGATTACGAACATCGTCAAAGGGCTGTCATCTCTACGGTCACTCACGTTTTTCAGATCCGCTCTGGTTGACGTTAACCTTGTGTCCTGCCTGAACAGCCAATCCTTTGGAAGCGAATTACGTATCAGCATTTCCGACGACGTAGCCTCGCAGAGCAACGGAAGCAAAAATGCCAACTTTCGGTTGATTGGTCGAGACATTGACTGGTTAACAGCAGGATCGCACCTGGTCAGCCCACGCAAATTTTACGTTCACCATGGGATCTATCTCGGAAACGGAAAGGTCGCACACTACTCGGGATTAAGCGGATCCCTGCGAGCCGGCCCTATCGAAGTTACCGACTTGAAGTGCTTTGCCAACGGCAGATCAGCTTGGGTCTACGAAGATCAAACCGCTTTCTCAAACGATGAAATCGTCGTCCGTGCCCGTTCTAGAATTGGCGAAGCGCAGTACAAAATTTTCTCGAATAATTGTGAGCACTTTTGCAATTGGTGCATCTCAGGTACAAGCCATAGCGCACAAGTCGCTGAGTTCCTTCACTTCCCTTTTCGCATGATCGGTAAGGTATTCGCCCAGGAATCTGGTCTGATCGCATAGCAATTGAGATGTAGCCCTCCTCCACCTTGCACTATTTCGACAGACTGAATTGTGAGGGTAAAAACGCCTATTTTATTACCGAATGGCACGGTCTTGGACCGGCGAACGGTTATGCTAGCTACTGTTTTACCGACTAAAATTGAGTGTATTGTCGGTGATGAATTGCAGACCTAGCAGGCCTATTGATTTATGAAAATCATAATGGAACCAAAGGTAATTGCTGGAGCGTACATCCGCCCATTTCTTTCCTCATTGCAGCTTCAGCGATTAGGTGCAATAGCGCTCTCAAGCGCCATTTTCGTCATCGACACTGCCAGTTCAATTCATATTGCCATTGCGGTGCTCTACGTCGCTGTCATCCTTATTTCAGTCAACATAGTCTCGAAAAAAGGCGTCATACGCGTTTCTTTCTGCTGTATTGGATTGACCCTTATTGCGTTCCTAGGTGGCCATGGTCTGAATTTTCATGACGGAAGTTTTGCGCGATTTTTGGTCAGCCTTTCTGCTATCGGCATCACGTCTTTTTTAGCTCTCAAAAACAAAGCCGTCAGCGATGAATTACAGGAACAGGTGCGGTTGCTTGCGCAGACCCACGACGCAATCATCGTAAGGGACATGGATCACATCATTACAAAATGGAGTCCCGGCGCTGAGAAGCTTTATGGATGGTCGAGATCGCAGGCTGTTGGTCAGGATTTCCGCACTCTACTTTGTCCGCAATTGATGACCAGTTGGGATCAGATGATGACGTGTCTTCTCGAAACTGGCCACTGGGAAGGAGAGGTTGTGGAGCGCTGTCGCGACGGGGCGTGTGTAACAGTAATCAGCCGCTGCTCGCTGTCACGTGGAGATGATAATGTGCCCAAAGCAATACTCGCGACTCATAACGACATCTCGGACCGAAAACGCGCCATCGAGGCTCTCCAGCGTAGCGAAGCATTCCTCACCGGTGCTCAGTGGCTGAGTCAAACCGGAAGCATTGGTCTCATAATTCCTAGCGGTGAAATGTATTGGTCCGAGGAAGCGCGTCGGATATTCGAATTCTCTGCTGATGAGCAACCCATGCTTACCAGCGTCATGAACAGGACACATCCAGATGATGTCGACCTGGTCAAAATGTCGATCAAGGACGCCTTTCAAAAACAGCCTCATATCAAGACTGAGTATCGGCTACTAATGGATGACGGCCGTGTTAAATACGTGCAAATGCTCGCCCAGTTAATCTTGGATGGCGAAGACGATTGCGAATACGTTGGGGCATTGATGGATGTCACGGATGCCAAGATGTCGGAGGAGGCACTCCATCGATCTGAAGCCCAATTAGCTCATGTCAGCAGGGTTGCAACACTTGGGGAACTCGCCGCCTCCATCGCTCATGAGGTCAACCAACCGCTATCCGCCGTCACTACAAATGGTACGGCTGGATTGCGTTGGTTGAATCGAGAGGTGCCCGATTTAGCCGAGGTTCGCGGTGCAATTGAACGCATGGTGAGCGAAACGAATCGAGCCAGTGAAGTGATACGCCGCATCCGAGCCATGGCACGTAAAACAGCCCCCCAAAACGTTCCGCTCAATATTATAGAGGTTATTGACGAGTCGTTAGCCCTCGTGGATAGGGAACTCAAACGGAACAAAGTTGTGCTAGACCTTAGCTATGACAGTGATGCAGCAAAAGTCGATGGCGACCGTGTCCAGTTGCAGCAGGTCATCATCAATTTGCTGATGAACGGCATGCAGGCAATGACCAACGCTAAAACCAAAAAACGCACCCTGTGTTTGAGCCTTCAGTACTCAGAAATAGATGAGGTACTCGTTGATATCAAAGACAGTGGCCCAGGCATCACATCGGATCAGATGCCGAATCTCTTCGAAGCCTTTTTCACCACCAAATCAGAAGGTATGGGAATGGGGCTTTCGATTTGCAGATCGATCATTGAAGCCCATGGTGGACGCATATGGGCGACGTCTGAAAAGGGATTAGGCGCGACATTCCACTTGGCTCTCCCGCTCAGTAAGAAGGAGCACGTGTGAACGAAGAAATTGATTCCGATACGTCTCATAACAATGAGCCAATAGTCTTCGTGGTTGATGATGAGGCAGCAGTACGTGTCGCGCTCAGTAGCCTTTTTCGCTCAACGGACGTCCGAGTCGAAACCTTCGCCTCGGCGGCAGAGTTCCTACAACGACCAGATCCGGAAGCTCCTTGCTGTCTGGTGCTTGACGTACGTCTCCAGGGCTCCAGTGGCTTGGATTTCCAACGTCAATTACTTGATGCGAATAACAATATGCCCATCATCTTCATCACCGGTCATGGCGACATCGCAATGACCGTAAAAGCGATGAAGGCCGGCGCCGTGGACTTTCTAGTCAAACCATTCCGCGACCAAGATCTTTTGGATGCCGTATCAGCGGCCCTCAGGACAGATGGAAAACGAAGGGAAAATGACAAACAAGATTCCGAGATGAATGCGTGTTACAGGTCTTTAACCCCTCGTGAGCGGGAGGTGATGGCCTACGCCGTCAAGGGTTTGATGAACAAACAGATTGCGAGTGAGATTTGTTTGAGTGAAGTGACCGTGAAAATTCATCGTGGCCACGCAATGAAAAAAATGCAGGCGAAATCTTTTGCAGATTTGGTTCGGATGGCCGAGGCATTGGGGATCGGCGTAAAACGCTGACCCTCGTAATACGAGTGTATTATTTCCTTTAATGAAATACGTCCCTAAAGTGGTAGTCAGACGACGAGTGCATGCCGTGCTCGAATCGCTTCCTACTGTATTTAGGGTAATGCACAGTGAATAAAACCCCGGTGATTTCCATTGTCGATGACGACAAATCTGGCCGCATAGCGTTGAGCAGTCTCGTGCGCTCAATGGGCTATGAGCCCTGCCTTTTTTCGTGTGCCGAGGATTTTCTTGCCTCCGCTGAACGCGGTGATACTGACTGTCTGATCACGGACTTTCAAATGCCTGGCATGACCGGTCTGGATCTCCAGGGCGAGTTGGTCAATGACGGGCAGAATATTCCGATCATATTCATCACGGCTTATCCCGAAGAATCCGTGCGCAATCGTGCAGAAGCAGCCGGAGCTGTCTGTTTTCTTAGCAAGCCATTTGACGGCCAAGTAATCATTGACTGCATCGAGCAGATTTTCACTAGAAATTAAAAAGGGGACTGCCATTCAGCCAGGCGTCCCTCGCTCTGCTCGCACTTCCTTCCCAGCTTACTCCCCCCATCCCCTGCTTTCTCTAACCTCCCTTCTAGTAGCATCAGCACTAAACGCACCTCCCTCCTCGCTCATGTCACCTCACCCGCCCTCAAACGCATACTTCAGTATTAGCTACTACCACTCAGGCGCTAAAAATTTCGATCTTATGTAGAAGTGTTTATTAGTACCGGAAGCCCTACTCTACATTCAAGCCATCGAACAAAGCGCTTCAGATTAAAACTAGAAATTCAGAAACTCAGTTTTAGTTTAAGTCTACTTAATGCTCGATGACTCAACAGCATCGAGCGCAAGACATCAGTATTTTGGAAGGCTCTGCTTGCATTAACTTTTCGTATTTGAGGCTGTCAGCCCAAACGGTGATGATGATGAACAGGAATGATCTCCGCAAAATCGACTTCAGCCTTTTGATCGTTTTCGAAACTTTGATGCACGAGCGCAACCTTACCCGCGCTGGAGAAAAACTTTTTCTTGGGCAGCCTTCCATCAGTGCTTCTCTGAATCGCCTGCGCCAATACTTCAATGATCCACTTTTTATCCGGATGGGTAGGATGATGGAACCTACGAGCCGAGCCTTTGAGATCCATCAAAGCCTCACTCCAGCATTGGACAACATGGTTGTCGCGCTCAGCCACATCAATGAATTTGATCCCCTGACCAGTAATGCTGTTTTCCGCATTGGCCTTTCGGATGACGTTGAGTACTCACTGCTGCCAGGTCTGCTCCGCCAGCTGCGCATGGAGGCTCCTCGGGTCAGCTTCGTAGTGCGCCGTACTGATCACTCAATGATGTCTGATCAGCTTTCGACTGGAGAAGTGTCGCTGGGTGTATGTCACAGCCGTGAACTTCCAGCCAACGCCAAACGAAAATTTCTTCGGAGCATCTACCCTACTGTTCTCAGTTCCCGCTCGATCGCTGGAGATTTGGATTTAGACGAGTACTGCAATCGTCCACACGTTTCCGTATCTCTCAATGGCGAAATGACCGATTACATTGACAGGGCATTAAGTACCATGGGGCGGCAGCGCCAGGTAGTGTTGGCGGTTCCCCAATACAGCGCCCTGAAAACAATCCTTGAAGATACAGATATGATCGCGGTCGTGCCCGAGTACGTTGCAGCAGCGATGACTAAACAAGGCGGGTTACGCATGGACCCGGTTCCGATGAGTGCCCCTGCTCTCGAACTGTCATTGGCCTGGAGTAGCACTCTTGACAACGATCCAGGTGAGCGTTGGCTCCGTTCCCGTGTATCCCATCATTTGGCTGACAGAAGTGGCTCTGTCAGCGAAATAAGCCTTAACAAAGCAGCTGCATAATGTTCTTAAGTTATTGAATGCCCAAGTACAGTTACACATGTAGATTTTTGTTTGTAACAAAGATCTCAAGCACGCCCATAGGCAGAACCTATAGAACGGATTGCATATCGATCTTGGAAGTTACGGAAACACTGGACGATGATTGGTTAATACCTGAGCGATGCTTATTAACAACATTAGTTAAACAGACTTTATTGGAGATTACGTCATGAAACAATTTCACATCTACAACGAAGTTAGCATCGCATTGACCACTGAAATCCTTCAAGCCAAAGCCAGCAAAAGGCTGTCTTGGCAAGATTTAGCCGAAAACACTGGCCTAGATCTGGAGTATGTAACCGCAGCACTGCTAGGGCAAGAGCCCCTTCCAGAAAGGGCGGCCAAGGTGATTGGCGAAAAATTAGAGCTGGATGCTGAGATGGTTGCTCTCCTACAAGTCATACCATCACGAGGCAGCCGTGCGAGCGCACCCCGCTATCCAACCTTCAACCGATTTCACGAGATGGTTCAGATATGCGACTCCACGCTTAAAGCTCTGGTTCATGAACATTTGGCGGCGGCCTAATCAGCGCGACAACGTCAAGTTGAACGTCCGCCCTTTTCTAACGATGCAATGACTTATGTGGATAGACCCGCTATTTCGCCGGGTCTGAATTGAAAGTCTCTAAAGAATACTAACAACGCACCAAACTTAACTGGAGAATACCGTCATGAAAAAAATTCTGCTTCTCGCCATGTCTATTACTGCTTCATTGTCGGCCTACGCTCAACAAGCTACTGCATCACCGGAGGTTGTTCCGTACGACTACGGAATGCATCTAGATATCTCGCAAGTGATAAATATCTCCCCTATAGCGGATGTCTGTGGTCCAACAGCGGCAGAGATTACTTATAAAGACTCTCAAGGCGAAGTTCACATTCTTGGTTACAGCGTAATGGGAACTGGATGTTCCAATTAATCATCGCAAATTAACTGACAGGTCAATCCCACCACCACCCGTGTGGCGTAATCCTGCCCTATCTGGAGATATCACCATGCTTAACGTCACCATGTACTCAACTCCAACCTGCCCGTATTGCCAAGCAGCAAGACGCTTGCTAACCAAAAAAGGCATTCGATTTACTGATATCGACGTGAATTCGGTCGAACTGCGCGTCGAGATGGTCAATCGCAGCGGTCGTCGAACCGTACCGCAAATTTTCTTCGGAAGTTGGCACGTCGGTGGATACGACGATCTTGCTCAACTTGAGTCGGAAAGCGGATTGAACGAAGCGCTCAACTCGCGTTTGGCGTGCTAAGTCATCTAGATAGCCACTCACTTTCACCCACACGCAACCTATACATTATCGAAGGGTTTTAGCCATGAGTACTTCACTAAGATCAGTGCTTGAGAAAGCCAGCAAGCTGGATAGCTTAGGTGTTCATCTGATTCGAATCGCTGTTGCCATCATATTCATTTGGATTGGTGCGTTGAAATTTGTCCCGTATGAAGCCGATAGCATCACGCCATTCGTTGCTAATAGTCCGGTCATGTCATTTTTCTACGAGCACCCAACTGAATACAAAGAACACCTTACACACGAAGGACAACTCGACCCCGTCAAGCGCGCATGGCAAACCCAGAATCACACCTATGCGTTTTCAGACGGGCTCGGTACTGTTGAAATCCTCATCGGATTGATGGTTCTTTCCTACGCGTTCTCACGCCGAATGGGCATGATAGGCGCGGTTCTAGCTTTTCTAACCCCACTCGTAACGTTGTCGTTTTTGATCACAACGCCAGAGGCCTGGGTGTCGAATATTGGTGATGCCCAGTACGGCTTCCCCTTCCTATCCGGCGGAGGGAGGTTGGTTCTCAAAGATTTATTGATGCTAGCTGGTGCGGTCGTGATGATCGCTGACTCGGCACGCAAGCTACTGCTTCCAATTATCCCAAAAAGCAGGTGCCCGGCGTCAAAAGAGCCAACGCAACAATGGATTGGCTTGCCATAAATCATCCTGGCCAACTCTAAGTACGCCGTTGGTCGGTAGCTGACCTATCATGACTGTTGTGAAAATCGGTGGGGCCGCAAGTTCCGGCCCTCCCGGGATTGTTCCATACAGCTGAATGGTCTCATCAATTCTTTGCTCCTTCTCTTATTCCAATTAGAAGGGGAAACTGAAGGGACTTGCTCATTCGAGATGTTCTTCAGCGTTCTCCGTTCTTGGAGTTCCGAAATGTTCGACAACACGACCCATGACTGTACGGATTTTGACGCCGATAGACGAAGTGTACCTGTGCATGAGTACGAGAGTGTTTTTTTGCTACCCCAAATGATGATGATTCATGCCATGCCGTCCGGTGTTTCGTGGCGTAAAACGACTTGCCATCAGCTAATGCATAACTCCCGACTCTCGTACCTGTTCAGTCGGCTTAGGCAAGCACTGAAACGTGGTATTGCCCATTAACATCTTGAATAATCTAGCGCTGCATAAACCTGTCAGGGAGATAAGATGACTTACGACTTCGATCTGTTTGTTATAGGCGCGGGCTCTGGCGGCGTAAGGGCGGCACGGTTCTCCGCGGATTTCGGCGCGAAAGTAGCGGTCGCCGAAAGTCGGTACTTAGGAGGCACATGCGTAAATGTGGGATGCGTACCGAAAAAGCTGCTCGTGTATGGCGCCCACTTTGCGGAAGATTTTGAGCAGGCGAAAGGCTTCGGTTGGAGTACCGGCGAAGCGCAGTTTGACTGGGAAACGCTGATTGCTAATAAGAACCGAGAGATCGAAAGACTCAACGGTATCTATCGCAAGCTGCTGGTCAATAGTGGAGTCACGCTATTTGAAGGTCACGCGCGGCTTGCCGACGCCCACCATGTTGAAGTCAACGGTAAGCGCTATAGCGCCAAACAAATTTTGATTGCAACGGGTGGTTGGCCGCAGATACCCGATATTCCTGGGCGTGAGCATGCGATCACATCCAATGAGGCGTTCTTTCTGAAACAGCTGCCTAAGCGGGTACTGGTAGTTGGTGGCGGTTACATTGCCGTTGAATTCGCTGGCATTTTCAACGGTTTGGGCTCCGATACACGACTGCTGTACCGCGGTGACCTGTTCTTACGAGGGTTCGATCAAGCGGTCAGAACTCATTTGGCTGAAGAACTGACCAAAAACGGTGTGCAGCTGGATTTCAAAACGAATATCGTCCAGATCGACAAACAGCCAAACGGAAGTCTCCTCGCGACGCTTGAAGACGGTCGTCAATTGGAAACAGACAGTATTTTTTACGCCACAGGTCGACGTCCAATGCTCGACAACTTGGGGCTGGAAAACACTTTTGTAGAGCTTAACGATGCAGGCTATATTTCGGTTAACGAAAATTTCGAAACACGTGAGCCTTCAATCCTGGCACTTGGCGATGTGATTGGTGGTGTCCAGTTGACGCCGGTTGCAACGGCGGAGGGATCAGCAATCGCTCGCCGCTTGTTTAAACCTGAGCAGTATCGCCCGGTTGACTACCGGCACATCCCGACTGCGGTTTTCAGCCAACCGAGTATTGGTACCGTTGGCCTTACCCAAGAGCAGGCGATGGCTGAAGGTTTCAAGGTGACCATCTTCGAAAGCCGCTTCCGTCCAATGAAGTTGACCCTGACCGAGTCTTCCGAAAAGACGCTCATGAAATTGGTAGTCGACGCTCGTACCGATAAGGTATTGGGGGTTCACATGGTTGGCCCTGACGCCGGTGAAATTATTCAAGGTTTGGCGATCGCGCTCAAAGCAGGAGCAACCAAGCGCCTATTCGATGAAACCATAGGCGTGCATCCGACCTCAGCTGAAGAGTTCGTGACTCTGCGAACTCCGGTCGTCGCTGCCTGAGAGTCAAGTGGGAATGCGAATGCGGGCGGGCCTCACTCTTTACAACGTTCCTGCGAGGTGAATAGGAAGGCCCGATCAACTCGAAGCGCATCACTGAATTTCGCCGGTATGGCGTTCTTATCTGACCTGCTCAGCTAAGCGACCTCATGGCGCCTTAGTCGATTACACTGCTAGGCATCTGTCTCACCTACGAGTGGTCACTGCGATGCTGTTACGACATCTGCGCTATTTGTTAGCGGTCGCTGATAACGGCGGTTTCACGCGTGCGGCTGAGGTTCTCCACGTCTCTCAACCTACCCTTTCGCAACAGATTCGCCAGCTGGAAGAAACGCTCGGCGTTATCCTGTTTGACCGCACTTCCCGAACGGTAACGCCTACTGATGCTGGGCAAGCGTACATCGAGTGCGCACGCCGCGTGCTCGTAGAACTAGCAGCGGGCAAACGGGCGTTACACGATGTGAAAGACCTCTCCCGCGGAAACCTAAGACTGGCCATGACCCCGACCTTCATGGCATATCTCGTGGGACCAATTGTTCGTGATTACGCCGCTAGGTTTCCGAATATTCATCTGGAAATCTTCGAGCTATCGATGGACGATATTGAAATAGGCCTCGCAGACGACTCGCTTGATATAGCCATCGCTTTTGACCAGGTCAGAAACCCGGACCTTGAATCGATTCCCGCATTTGTCGAAACGTTGGGTCTGATGGTTGGGCGCGAGCATCCCCTGCACGACTGCCAGAAAGCGCTGACGAGTGAGCAAGTTGCCCAATTGGATTTCGCCTTGTTGACCCCGGATTTCGCCACCCGGGTGTGCATTGATGAGTACTTCACGAAAGCGAAAATTACACCCAAAGTGGTCATCGAGGTGAACTCGGTAAACACGTTGCTAGAGGTCATTCGCCACACCGGGGTTGCCACAATTCTTCCAGAGCCCATTGCGACCCAGGACCGCGCACTACACAAGCTTGAAATGAAGGACAAGGCGCCTCAGCGTGGAGCATCATTACTGCGACGCAAGAATAATTACCACAACGCGGCGTCAGTGGCTTTCGTGGAATTAGTGCTGGGCACCATAGGTAAATAGCCTCAACGGCCCCAGGTAGCTCGCATCAATAGCGCAACGTGGATTTGCTTATTAGGCTTGGCCCCGGGGGCGGGTTTGGGATTGGTCTAAGCGGCTACCCAGCCTTGGAGTTTTCCGGTAATGCCGGGTATTCAACCGAGGCCCATTTTCCCGCCAAGGCGGAAGGAGCCATGCTGGTGCTTGGTGCTTGAACCTATCTAGTTGCACCCACTCTCGCAAGTGCCTCATCCAAGTCTTCAGCCAAATCGCCAGGCAGATCTGACAGCCGTTTTGCCACGCTGACAATTAGTCCGCCGTAATCGCCCTTTGAAACCTTGCACAGAAAAATTAAAAGCTTTGCGGTCGCGGCTGGATAATTCAATACCAAGTCGCTTCTACTTAACTCCACCTGTAGCGTCATGTCTCGGAGGCTAATGACTGGAGATTGCACTATATAATCTACGCCTTCTGGATATTGGGCGCCCAACACAGGTAGCCATCCCAGCATCTGCTGCACCTCATCCTGCTGTAATGGCGCTGGAATTGCGTGCAGTCGGCCTTGCCAATACGTTCCTAGCCAACGATGCCAAAGGAGCGCCCTTGACTCGGCAGACATGCTTCGAAGCTGATACCGAACATGAGAAGCGAAAGCGACTCGGTCTTTCATCGATCCATGCTTAAACAACTCCGGCATTGCGACATCAATGGGGCTACCTTCATGCGTGATCGCAAAATAGCTAAACATCTCTATAAACCGATTTCTTTGCCCTGGGAATGCACTCTCCATTCTGGAAAATGCTGCTGAAAATGCATCCTGCAAAGCTAAGCAAACGCCCACGGTTAAATGTCCCCAGCTTAAAAAGCCGTGCCATGCATGACGAAAGGTAGGCTCATCGTCAGTAGCAAACATTGGTAGGACATTGGTTGAGGTCCACGCGCGGTCCAAGCTGAGCAAGAATGCAAAATGGCCTGCTAGTAGACACTGCGCATAAGCTCCGCGCATTCCTGAATTGGCCAGCGCCATTTCGAACCAATGCTTATAGTTCTCTGGCAGATGTCGCTCAGAATCAGGCTTTCCCCGCATCTGGATGTCTAGCCCGTATATCCAGAACTGAAGGATGATGCCTCCAGGCTGAATCATGCATTGCACAGCCCAATCCTCACAGTCAGCCAGCAACAATTCGGGTTCAAGCGCGTTCCAGATTAAATGAGAAAGACTGTTAGCTCGTTCGAACACATCAATGAAAATTGGACTTTCGCTAGAGTTCACCAACGAAAACAACAGCTCGGCCAATGGCTTGCTGTGTCTTTTTACAATCTGTGGGGCTGCTGCAATCGTAAACAGACGGTGCCAGTCAGTGGACGTTAAAGCGCCTTCGCTTAGGCCCCTAAGGGCTGCTGGCCATAAATGTGAATTAAAACTCTCACGCAGCAGCAACGTTTTCAGAAGGCGCATCCCCCAATCGGAATTAAATTTACAGGATTCCGTAACTGCCCTCGCTAAACCGTTTTGGTCAATATTGAACACCTCATTAGAGGAATCAACGGCGATTAAACCCTTAAGACAATCTGCTGGATCAGCAGCCAACAACTGCTCAGAAGACCATGAGCTTTGCTGGGGAACCCAAGCAGCATCGCTTGACCAGTGCGTGAAATCAGGATGCGCGCTAGGCGACCATTCGGGGTACAGAGCTTTAATGGGTTCTACTGCCGCTAAGGCATATTGGCAGTCTGGGTTTGCCAAAAGCAGCCAGTGCAACATATCGAACTGAATTCGAGCGGTGCATTTTTCGGCTGACCAATCATTGAGAGCTTCCGACTGGAAGCTCAAGACTTCGGCTATGAGTCCGCTTCGTGCTTCAGAACTCGCATTGGGAAATGAGCCGTATAGAGCCCTGAATATTTCGTGATGCGCAGGATAATCTTGAAGGCCCGCTCGTCTGGTAAGCCAGTCCAACAGCTGGTCTGGTTCTGTGGTGAATTCGATGGCAGAGGCATGAACGGCAAGCCGCTTGAGAATGGGTACCCCAGAGGTGACAAGACGCTCAATCCAAGCCTTTGCTGTTACTTCATCGTTCCGACATATCCACTCAAGAGAATCACGCGCTGAGTCGATTAACACGTCAATAGCCTCAGGGTTGCGGTCTTGCTCATGAGCCTCAATAGCTGATCGAGAGTAGCTCATGGGATCCCATCGATCTGACACCCGATTCCAGGCGAGGAGATCATGGTGCATATCCTCTAAACACCTGATTGCGCCCTGAAATAATGCCCCCGCGACTGTGGCGATATTCGGCTGTAGATAGTTTTCCCATACCTCATTCAACGCCCACTGACCGACCACCATTTCACAGCTGACATCGTAAGCGCGGCCTGCTGTTCCACTCATGTCCGGCACGCGACGCTGCCGCCGTGTAGCTATGAGCTGATGCTTGCACATGAATAGAAAAATCTTGCAGGTAAGGTTAAACAGACGCTCCTCACCGCATCGCTCGGAGACCCACATCAGAATCTCTAGTTCTGAATCAATAGGAGCGTTCGAAATCAAAATTGCTACCCATTTCTGAAGAGCCTCAGGTCCAAGCTCCTTGTTTTTTTCTACCCCAATTTCTCTTCCTATTTGCCACCACAAATCTGGATTGAGCTTGAGTTCGTGGCCAGCAAGAACTTCGAATAATTTCTCTGCATCAACGAATACTTGTTGCGCAAACCAGGTTGCCAATAGCTTTGCCTTGGCGGTCAGCTGGCCAGGTCGAAACAGTTCATTTAAGTGACTTCTCGCATCCAGCCATTCAACCCATTGAGGCCCCTTAGCAGCAGCCGTAAAAAAGCGAATTGTGTATTCTTCAGCCAAAGCATGATCCAGCTCTCCAATGACTTGCTCGTCCGAAGGGGGTCCGTCACGGCAAATTGTTTCCAATCTCTCCCTCCAAACCAGCGCGGTTCTGGTGGCGCGTTCGGCAAGTTTTTCTACTCCTTCATAAAGCTCTTTGAATGATTCACTTCCCGAGTCTTTTTGGAAAATGATGGGCGTGATACCCAGCAAATCCCATTTTTCTGACGTATCTGTAAGCGCGAAACGCCTGCCTAATTTCCCAGATGGGAGCGCGCGCGCTAAGTAGTTCATTACTACGTCATCGTGGCTGTAGCCAATGAAAAGGACGGTGTAATGATTGAAAACTTCTAACAAAAATTGCTTCGCCCAACCCTGCGTTAAATAGGCCCTACCGAAATCTGCATCCGTCATGATGAGGTTCTGGGTTTTTGGGAGTGCTCCGTGAACGTGCACGATTCCAAAAAAATCGGAGCCTAACGGTAGCGCTGGGGCGGCATAGATATCTGGAAGGTATCCGTACACGGCTTTAGCAGCCGTTTCAAAATGCAGGTCGTAGTTGGTCGTTACGATCTTGACGCGATCCACGGTGCGGAATGCCCGAACCAAATCGTGATGGAGAGAATTGGGAGCACTATTCGGCGGAGTCAAATGCTCGCGCGCTCGCTCGTGGACCGGCACTCCTTGATGACTGAGTTCGCCAAGGAAACGGTCTAGTGGATCGGCGGGGGTTTTCCCTGTTCCGTAAGCGATACGTTCGGCTAGCTTCCAGAAGCCGTCCAGACTTGAGGGTGCCCCGACAGAAACGCCGGCACCGGCAAAAATTACTAGTCGGTCGTCCCTAAGTGCTTCAAGGATTGAATCGGGGAAATCCAACGCCGCCAACTTAACCATCTGCCAATCACCAGTGCAATTTGCCAGGCGTCATCATAGGACACGCTGGCAGCGTCCGCAGACAACATTGCACCTCAGGCAGTATTGATTTTTAAGAGACGCCATCGCGTCTGAGCGATGACGTCTTGTAGTGATTAACGCTTGGGGGGATAGAAGCTTTTTAACCCTCAACGGTTCAAAAAAACAATGGCATGTTTTCCAGAAAAAAAGCTCGTCATTGGGAATATTTAGTGAAAATCAGATCCGTTGCAGGTGGCAATTTCGTGTGGCAGGCAAAGCAGCCATTCACGATTTTTTCGCTTGGATTAGGCTTTCCATTTTCAAATTGCCCGTATCCCCAGCCTCCGGTACTAGCGTATCGCTTAGAGTCTTTGACCTCGATCTGAACGTTCGTTGGCTCGCCAGCGACGAAAGACTGATCGCGACCAAACACGGCATTATTTTGTGGGGAGGATTCGTATTTGTATGCCAGCCTCGCGATGATCGTGCCATCTGGAAATGGCAGGGTTCCTTCCCTGTATGCCTTCATCGCGATGTCATTTCCCAAAATCACGCGGATGTCTGGCTTCTCGCCTTCTTCGTGAGCAATGCTGACGAACTGCCAGTTGCGATAACCTGGAGGGAGAGTGACGCCAAAGACAGGGGAGCCTTCCGGCTCCGCACCAGGAGTTGAATCAGCGTGAGCATAAAACGATATGCCTATCAGCACAGCGATCATGCAGGCGGTCACAAATAGAATGTTAAATTTCCAAGTCATCACAAACGCTCCAGTTAGGGCGCTATACGAATTTTTTCTTGGGACAAATAGCGCCAATTTTATTTTCGAGTCGATGAATTCACCGTTCGCAACCCCTCACAGCGGTGGAAGCCCGTTCAGTTTTCTTCTCTCTGCTTCGGCTTGGGATGATGGGCGGATTCCCTCCCCTTTTTCGTAAGCTCGAATGACCGCAGGTCGCTCCCCAATTTTTTTCTTCCAAGCAAATATGTGGGGATAATCCGCAAGCGTTATTCCCTGTTTTCCGTGGATAACCACCCAGGGATAAATTGCCATATCCGCAATCGAATACTCTCCCGCCACGTATGGTCGTTCGGACAATTGCTGCTCAAGCACTCTGTAAAGTCGCTCGGTTTCTTTGCTGAAACGAGCTTCCGCTACCGATGAACTCTCTAAAGAATAATTTAAGAAAAAGACCGTCTGGCCTAGGATAGGGCCAAAGCTTGCAGCCTGCCAAAATAACCACTGGAGGACATCGGCTGCGCCTTTGACGTCTTGTGGTAAGAATTGACGGCGGCGTTGTGCCAGGTAAAGCAAAATGGCACCCGACTCGAAGACCGATACGCCTACTTCACCATCCACCAACGCGGGAATGCGCTGATCAGGCGAAATCCGCGTGTACTCAGCTGTGAACTGCTCCCCCTTGGTAATATTGATTGGGTGGATGGTGTACGGTCGACCTGACTCCTCAAGAAAAATCGCCACCTTCTGACCGTTAGCAGTCGGCCAATAATAGTAATCAACGGTGCCGGGATCTTTAGTCATTGTTCTATCCTCTGGATGACACAAAACTGAATCGGATAGCTGTGAATTTTCGTCATCATTAAGGCACTTGAGGAGCGTCGTACCACTCTGGTCCGGGCGAAGCGAATCGCATTTTCTGGCGGATAAATGCCGCGTTTTCTGCACTCGTTAACTGCTCTAATAATTGAAACGCCACCTCAGTAGCAGTCCCAGGTCCACTTGATGTGATGATTTGCCCATCAACCACAACGGGGCGATCTACAAAGCGAGCACCAGTTTCAAGCAGCTGATTTTTTCGTTTGCCACCCTCTTGGTGGTACGTCGTCGCGTTCTTTCCTCGCAACACTCCAGCAGCGCCAAGACATACCGATGCCACGCAAACACTGGCGACAATTTTGCCGGCGTCAACGAAATCTCGGATCGTCGAAAGGAACTGTTCGCTAAGCGCTTCCTCATAAAAACCTGCGGGTTCAAAGCCGCCGGGCAACGCTAGGGCGTCAAACGCACTCGTGTCTAAATCGCGCAGTAAATAGTTAGGGGAAATCGTGATTCCGAATGTTGTGATGATCCGTCGCCGAAGGCCCGCGTGTACCAACTCAAGGGAATCATCACCAAGAAGATCGGCCCAACCGAGCACGTCGGTAAACGCCGCCATTTCAAGAGGCTCAACACCATTAGCAAGCAACATGAGTACGCTTTTCATCAGGTGTAGCCTCCACGGTTCACGTGAGTTTCTACGGACGCTTCGGGCCATACTCCGCTTTAAAAAGAGCGAGGCGAACGACCAAATCATGGAATCCAATGTTCCGCTCGCCGGAATACTGACTTGTATTTTGGATCCATAATAAATTAGGGTTGCGGCTACGCAGGCCTGTCAGAAGTACATTTCACTGCTGCATCCAATTTGATCGAAGGGGTCAAAGCACGTCCTGTTGCATAGCTGGATGTTCCCGCAGTCCATCAACCATGTGATCCACAAAGCTGCGCAATCGCATTGATGCTTTGCGCCTTTCTCGGTAAACGACGTGGACAGGTAAGGCAGGCAACTCATAGGGTCGCAGAATGCGCTGCAACCGTCCGCTATTGAGGTAGTCGTACAATGGGTAACTCAAACACCGAGTGATACCTGCGCCATGAGCCGCCGCGCTAATAGCCGCCTGCACCGTAGCGCAGCTGAGACGGGAGCGTGCTCTAATGCTGTTTTGCTGACCCTGATTTTGAAAGTCCCACTGGATGCTATTTCGAAAAGCCTGTGTGCCTACCAATTTATGCCGTTTAAGGTCGTCTGGACTGAATGGTTCACCGTGGGATTCGAGGTAATCAGGACTCCCACACACGATCGAACGTACGTAGCCGACCGGCCGAGCAATTAAAGACGAATTCGGTAAATTCCCAATCAGTACCGCTACGTCCAAACCCTCATCATTCATATTTGGGAAACGATCATTGTAGTGAGTGAATAGTTTGATGTCCGGATAGGTACTCATGTAGTCCGCCAGCAGTGGCGTCATGACATAGCGGCTGAACAGCAGGGGTAGCAACACCGTTAGACTGCCCTGCGCTTCCATATGCAGTCCCTTTGCCGACGCCTCTGCTATCTCGATCTCATTGATAATGTGAGAGCAGTCAGTCATGAACGCTTCCCCTGCCTTGGTCAAAACAACACCTTGCGTGCTGCGCTGTAACAATGACACCCCTAAACGGGCCTCCAGTCGGGCAACGGCGCGCACGACAGTAGGGCCAGAAACATGGAGTCGACGGGCTGCTGCCGCGAGACTTGGTCTATCGGATAGGGCTTCGAACATGACCATCTCGTGATAGCGGTCCATCACACCGCACCCTCAACGTCAGACTGAAGCGCGATATCATTGCCCAATCGCTCAGTGAGAAACTCCACAAAAGTTCGAACTTTCGCAGGCACCCGGTTACTTTTCTGGTAGACGACTTGTATGGGCAGTGCAGGAGGTTCGTAGTCCTGAAGCACTATCTCCAATGCACCCGAAGCAACTTGGCTAGCCACCTGATAGGACAGAACACGAGTGACGCCCCAACCCTGGGACGCAATATTGATTGCAGCCTGATTTGCCGTTACCACCAAACGCGGATCAAACCGAAAGCTCAAATCGCTGCCTTCGTTCACGAATTGCCAATCACTCAGAAGGTGGCTAGCTGATGACATCACTATATTGGCCGTACTAAGCTCGCCGGGATGTCCGGGTCTACCGTAACGATCAAAATAGTTAGGCGCTCCACATATTACTTGGCGTACCTCACCCACCTTTATGGCGTGCAACGATGATTCCTGCACATGTCCAATTCGTATTGCTACGTCGATACCTTCATCGACAACGCTGGTCACACGGTCAACGAGCATTGCACTTAGATGAACGGAAGGATACATATCAAGGTATTCGGCTAATAGAGGTGCAATGTACAGCTCCCCAAATAGTACTGAAGCCGTCACGGTCAAGTGCCCGCAAGGCAATGAATAACTGCCAGCAGCGGCTTCCTCGGCCTCCCCTACCTCGCCCAATATTCTCCGACAGTCCTCTAAGTAACGCTGCCCTGCCTCAGTCAGGTGCAGGCTGCGGGTAGTTCGTGCTAACAACTGAGTACCGATTCTCTCCTCCATTGCCGCGATCACTCGCGTCACACTGGGTGGTGAAATATTGAGACGTCGGGCTGCCGCAGCAAACCCTTCTTCTTCGGCAACCGCCGTGAATATTTGCATTTCTTGAAAGCGGTCCATAGGTGCCCCTATTTGGTAGACGACGTCAATTATTAGTAGTGATGCGCATAGCGCATCTTTTTCTCAAGGTCATCAACCACTACTTCGTCATTATCACAGGACAAATAAGTGAGAACGCTGATAATCTTTGGAACGCCTGTAGTTACATAAAAGCGGGCCTTTTATGTGCGTACAACTAACCACTAACACTCCATTGGTGATCTTCATAAAATCGTTGCTGGCAGTATACGTTCACAAACCGCGGCAACGATGAAACAGTCGTTAACCATTCTCGAATGAGAGGGTAGTCAAAAAGAGAAATGTACGCGCTGGGTACATGGGATAGATAGGTATAGGCTGAAACATCGGCAATTGTTGGCTCACCGCACACTAAATACTTATTCACCGTTAATGCCATGTCCATTTCTTTAAGCAGAGACAACGTTCTAATGAAATGATCTTCAGCGCCATAGCCAGCATCAGACTCAGTGAGCAATCGAGCAGAAACTGGTTTTGAGTCGTTCTCTTCATCAGTCAAAGAGAGCCAGCACAGCACTCTGGCCAGAACTAAATGATCGCTCGGTAACCATTGACCGTCGCCATATGTAGCGGCGAGGTACACCAAGATAGCGTTACAGTCAGCTACAACAGTGCCGTCATCATCGATAAAAGGTACCTGTCCAGAGCCATTTCCAGCCAGAAATTCAGGGAGGGGGAAACCGCCTCTCATCAGGTCCACCGATACCAACTCGGTATGCAAACCTAACAAAGACAGCATCAATTCGATGCAGTGGTGCTGCTCGGAATTGGGATGGCGATAGAGTTTGATCGATTTGTGAGACATCACGTACTCCAAAAATCATGAGTGCAACTCAACGCTCAGGCTCACGCTTAAGGCATCGTTCTCGCATCCCAAAAACATCGCAACCACCAGTAATTACAATTCAGTATTTCATCAGGCGGAATTATCGGTGACTACCTAAGCATCATTTTGTAATTACGTCCCTGATTAAGCGTCTTCGCGCCGACGCCATGGCCTTTGAATTTGTGAGGAGGGGGATGGAAAATCCCCCTCCCTGGCGGCTAGCCGATGAAAACTCGTCCAAATCGAACGGTTTATCTTTTGGCTGCTAATACTTCTACCTTCTGAATCGATGGTGGCTCCGATAGCAGATAACCGGCCTTCGACATCAACGCTTGGGCGATGGGGCCATTCAGATGAGTATCCCGATCCTTGTCATTGGCAAATGCATCAAAGATACCGAAGACCGATGGACTCATTTTCAAAGCGAACCATGAGGTAGTACCTGGCTCAGCGTTTGCAAGCGGCAATGCACTTCTCAGAAAATCGTCAACCTCCGATTCCTTGCCTGGCTTGGCTTTCATCTCTACAAACAGCGCTACGCTGACCATCTCAATTTCCTTTGCGGGTGGTTGTGATTCCAGTGTAGGAATACTTGAAATCGTCGTATAGTGGCGGGGCCGACAACAAAGGTATCGTTTCCGCCATGAGAATTTATATCCTTGCCCTAGAGGGTGTTTTCGATCTCGGTCTAGCCGCCTTTATGGATGTGCTGGGAACAGCCAGCGAACTCGCAGGAGAAGAGCCAACACAACGAATGTTGGATGTGACCATCGTTGGGGTGAGATCAGAGGTACGGACAGGACAAAATCTGACCGTACCGGTGCGCCTCGCGGCAGAATTGCCCCAGCCAGATCTAGTTTTGGTTCCTGCCCTATCCTCTAAAATGCCCGAAGGACTTGCTAAAGCCCTTGATCAACCCGATGTGGCTGAAGCAGGCCAGTGGTTGAAATGCTGGTCACAGAATGGAGCAACGATAGCTGCGGCTTGCACAGGAACATTCGTGGTAGCAGAAGCGGGATTGCTTAACGGGCATAGCGCTACGACATCCTGGTGGCTTTCAGCATTCTTCCGTCACCGTTACCCGCTAGTGCTTCTGGATGAAGAGCGGATGCTCGTCTGCTCAGACCCCTTTGTGACCGCGGGGGCCGCAATGGCTCACTTCGATCTTGGGCTGCACGTAGTCAGCCGGCAAAGTCCTACGCTTGCTGCTCTATGCGCTCGATACCTACTGATCGAGACCAGGCCATCCCAAGCCGTATTTATCATTCCTGATCACATTGCTCACACTGACCCAATCGTCCAGCGATTCGAGCAGTGGGCACGTGATCATCTTGAATCTGGGTTTTCATCAGCCGCGGCGGCAGCGACTATCGGCGTGAGCGAGCGAACCCTAGTTCGCCGAATCCAACAAGTTTTAGGGAAGTCTCCGTTAGCCTGGTTTCAGGACCTCCGCGTTGATTACGCGGTTCATCTGCTGCAAACGACCGACTCCAGTGTTGAACAAATTGCTAGCCGCGTTGGTTACGCCGACGGCACGACATTGCGCACATTACTACGTCGCAAACTCGGCCAAGGGATACGAGAGCTTCGCCAACGAGCAACGCACGTGGCTGTTTTGTAAGTGACAATGATAGGTGCCTACTGAGCCACTTTTTGTAGGCACCGATTCTTCCCTCAGATTCGACCCTTGCGGCCTTGTAAGCGTGGGAATATCACTTTTTCCGGTTCAAGCTTATTTTATCAGGTCTAAGTATAGCTCTTTTGTTAATACAAAAAGCCCACTCCAAAAAACTTACCAACCCCTATACATCCAATATTTATAACAAACTACGACTAACTAAACTTAATTGCCTCCACAAAAACAACGGACTTTTACAATTAGCATTTCATAACACCGTTTCACACCTCTTAACTCGTTTCCTCGGAACCTCCCGCCCATAGTTCTATCCGACCGCCGCTCATTATTCAGATAAAGAACATCTGATCGAATAAACAGGCTCTCGGAGCAGAAAATGACAGACAAATCCGTGCTTTCTCAAAATGCAGCAGTACGCCGCGGCCTTGTAATGACAGGGATAGGTGTGGCCCTTGTATCAATGCTACCAAAAGCGGCACAGGCACAAACTGCCTCGCCATCAAAATCCGAATCGGGATCTCATGCCATGACATCCAATACAATTACAAACAGTGAAGGTGTGGTGCTTTATTACAAAGACTGGGGGCCAAAAAACGGGCCCGTAGTGACGCTTAGCCATGGCTGGCCACTCGATTCAGATAGTTGGGATGGACAGGCTTTCTTCCTCGCAAATCAAGGCTTCCGCGTCATCGCGCATGACCGGCGTGGGCATGGTCGTTCCAGCCAACCTTGGGACGGTAATGACATGGATCATTACGCCGACGACCTTGCCACAGTGATCGAAACACTGAATCTGAAAAACGTCACGATCATGGGCTTTTCCACCGGTGGAGGCGAAGTAGCGCGGTACGTAGGCCGTCATGGCACTTCTCGTGTTGCGAAGATCTGCCTGATCTCATCAGTCCCTCCGCTCATGCTGAAGACGGCCGCGAATCCAGGCGGGTTGCCGATCGACGTATTCGACGGTATTCGAGCTGGGATGATCGCGGACCGCTCACAGCTATTCAAAGATATACCTGCTGGGCCATTTTATGGATTCAACCGGCCAGGGGCGAAAACCTCTCAAGGCATGATTGATTCCTGGTGGAGACAGGGAATGGTCGGTGGTTTCAAAAATACCTTCGACTCAATCAAAGCGTTTTCGGAAACTGACTTCACCGAAGACCTCAAGAAATTCGATAAACCGACCCTCATCGTCCATGGTGACGATGATCAGATTGTGCCTATCGATGCCGCTGGCAGAGCTGCCAAAAAGCTGGTCCCTAGCGCAACTCTCAAAGTGTATGCGGGCGCGCCCCATGGTCTGACGGAGACGCATAGGGAACAACTCAATAAGGATTTATTGGCATTCCTAAAAAGCTGAACGTCGTAAATTATTTGGAGAGACATCATGTCTGAAAAATACCTACCACTTGGCAGACGCTCATTTGTAATCGGTGCTGCCGCAGCCGTGGCGGCAAGTGCTATCCCTTCTGCAATGGCAGCGGACAAGCCCGCACAATCCAATCTCGAAAAGTATGCCGCGCCCAAGAACCCCGCGCTTCCAAAGTCGACGATGAAGCTCGACCTTTCGCGCACAGCTCTGGTGGTCATCGATCCGCAAATCGACTTTATGAGTCCGAAAGGTAAAGCTTGGCCGATGACGGGCGAAAGCGTTACGGAGCAGAATTTAGTCCCCAATCTCCTGCGCCTGTTTAAAGCAGCCAAAGCAGCCAACATGACAGTCGCTGTTTCGCCACATTGGTATTGGGGAACGGATCATAACTGGAAAATTCAGGCCCCAGTCGAAGCCATGCAACACAGTATGAAGCTTTTTGATGATCGCAAAAACGAGTTAGACGTGGCAGGTTTTGAGAACTCAGGAAGCGATTTCATGCCGGAATTCAAGCCTTACATCATGGACGGTAAGACTTTTCTTTGTTCGCCCCACAAACTTTACGGCCCACAAGTCAACGACCTAAACCTACAGCTGCGTAAACAGCTCGTCGATCAAGTCATCCTGACCGGCATGCTCGCAAACCTCTGTGTGGAATCGCACATGCGTGAGTTGCTTGAACAAGGGTTTGAAGTCGCAGTGGTACGAGACGCAGTGGCGGGGCCTAAGCTGCCTGAGGGTGACGGATACATGGCGGCCATTATCAACTACCGCTTTATGGCAAACGCCGTATGGACCACCGATGAAGTGGTCGCAATGATGGAAGGCAAGGCCTAGATACAAATCCTGTCACGAGGCTAGATGAGGCCTCGTGACAGGATCTCCAGATGACACGAACTACTCTGTAGACTCAACGACTCCAATAACAATCTCGCTTCACGCATATCCAGAGTTTCGTACCCTTCAGAAAACCTTCCAAAAACCGTTTGAAGTAATTTTCCGGCCTCGTTAACCCTGCCTTGCTTAAGGTGCAGCCTGGTCAATGAAGTCGCCGTACGCAACTCCCAAGCCAACGCAAATTGTCGCTCCGCACAGGCCAGAGAACGGCTCAGATACTGCTCTGCTAACTCAAAGTCAGGGTTCGGCCGAGCTGCATACAGATCCGCAGCGATGCGCAAAATCTCAGGTGTATCGAAAGTCTCTCCGATGTTTTCAATCATCTCCATCGCCCCGTTGACGATTTCTAAAGCGTTATCAAACCGCCCCGAAGCGGAAAATCCTTCCGCGAGACATCTGATAAACATCGTGGCCAGGACTTGATGGTTCTCCACACTGAGTAATTTCAGGCATCCATTTAATCTGTGAACACCCGCTTCGACGTTGCCTTGGGAATACAAAAGAATCCCTTCGAGCCCCAATCCTACTGCCCGCTCCGGTTCGAAGGAGTTGAGCTTAGCGATCGAGTTAAGTTGGTCTATTGTTTGCCGGGCTGAACTCCAATCGCCGGTCCAAAGGAATACAGTGGACACGTAAATGAGCGCTAGGCATATGGTTGCGGGATGTCGCAGATCATTCGCGCGATTCAGCGCTTGTCGACCGAGCAGAACAGCCTGATCCGGGTAACCGCGAAGCCACGAAATTCTGGCTAGGGATGACAACGCTCGTACGCGATAGTCATAGCTGAACGAAAAGTCGTCTCTTCCAGAGTTCAACCCAACGTGAGGAAACTGCCCAGGTGACGGGTGTTGAAAGGCGCACTGCTTAGCATCTCCCAGCATCCATTGCATCGCAGCGATACCCTTGGGATCGGTTATTTGATCCCTTAATGACATCGCCTGTCGGGGAGAGGATTGTAGTTCTTGAAACTCAGCACTCCACAAGAGCGCATTGCTAGCCCCTCCCAACATACGCAACTGACGAAGGGTGTCGCCGAGATTTTCATCAAATACCTTATCGACCCCATTGGCCGTATTCCCAGAATGGGGTTTTCCCAAAGCAAACATAGTGGAGATCGCGAGAGCCTCCTGCCAAACCGTTTCCTGGGGAAGACCGTTGGGCTCGCATACTCCTGCGGCTAGGGCTCGCCCACTCCAGCGACGGCACTCATCAAGCATCGACAACCCTAAGAATAGAGGTGCTGAAGAAGCGGCGAGTCGAATGCCGAGTCCCAAATTACCAGTCTTCGAAAACGTCCAATCCAACGTCGCGCAGATGTTTCCAAGATATTCAATGTAACGTTGTATGCGCTCGTAATCCGGAAGCGCTTCGCCGTGCACGTTGAGACGCTCCAGCAGAGAAACGAGGTAGACAGCATGCCGTTCAGTTGTCGAGTCAAACTCTCCAGCGCCGTGTAATTTCTCAAGCGCGTAGGCCCGGGTCGTATAGGGTAACCGGTAGCACATTGAGCGATTATTTCCCTCGGTTAAAACCAACGACTTCGCCACCAACCGCCCTATCGCGTCTATAACCGTCATTTCATCAGCGTGAGAAGACACGACTTGGGATGCGACTTCTAAAGTGAATTTGCCAGTTAGGACTGATAAACGGCGCAAGACCATCGCTTCGTTTTCAGACAGAAGCTCGTAGCTCCAATTGATCATCGCGTTCAGCGTTTGGTGCCGAGACATTGCGTTGCGTCGCCCCTCCCAAAAAAGACTAAATCGATTTTTGAGAAGCTCAGCAATACCTTGGACCCCATAGGCAGCAACCTGACCGGCGCCGAGTTCAATCGCCAAGGCGATGCCGTCCAGTTTTCGACAGATATGAGCGACTGTGGGCGCATCGTTATCAGTGAAGGCAAATGTGTTTTCGTTTTGAGCGACGCGCTCGACGAACAATTGCACCGCTGAGAATGTTAAAGCGTCGGCCGCCGTGAGCCCAGATTGTTCGGGTGGGCAGTCGAGGGAGCCTAGGCGATAAATATGTTCGCCTTCCGCTCGTAATGGTTCTCGGCTGGTAACCAGAATGTGGGTATGTTCCGCTTCCCCAAAAAGGGTCTCTGCCAAACTAGTGACAGCATCGATTACGTGGTCACAGCTATCGAACACGACCAACAAACGCATGTCCCGTATGAGACCTACTAGCGTATGAAGTGGCTCTGCTTCTTGGTATTGCACGCCCACCGCGGCCGCGAGCGTTCCAGGCAGCATGCTGGAATCAGTAATGGCGCTCAGGTCTAGGAAGATGACCATACCTTCGAACTGCGATCTGAAGTGGTGCGCGACAGCTATCGCCACGGTGGTTTTACCCATCCCTCCGAGGCCGCTGATGGTCACGAAACGATGTTCTTTTACGAGGTCACATATCAGCATCACGGTGTCGTCACGACCTACCATGCGCACAAGGCGTGGAGGTACTTCGCCTGCCGGCATCGATTGAATCGTGCCCGCATTGCCGTCATCGAGGGATGTTAGGGAGAAGGAGGCAACAAAGCTGTAACCGCGACCAGGAACATTCACGACATAGCTGACATTGCTTTCAGAGTCCGACAACGCTTTACGTAAGGCCGAAATGTGTACACGCAGACAGCTTTCATCCACCACCACCCCCTTCCACACCATGTGAACTAGGTCGCGATTGGTGACTACTTCACCCGCGTGAGCGATGAGAGCGATGAGCACATCTAAGGCACGGCTGCCCAGCTCTACCTGCACTCCGTTCCTCAGTAACAATCTCTGTGAAGGAAGCAGTTGGAACTGGTCAAAAGTGATTGCGTGAGGGCTCTGCCCCCCCGAAGAGTTTTTCATGAGATTGGTCATGATTCGCAGCCCCGTGCGGTGTGGCACGAAAACCTGAAATCTAGCGATGGCACTATTGGGTAAACACCTAGGGCTTTAGTCATGATGGTCACTGGTGACGAATGAACGTACATGGGCAACTCATTCTGTCGCTTCCGTGACTCCAGTTCTAAGCGCGCTTTTTTTAGGTCCATCGGTGCAAACTTCCCGTGGTGCAGTGTAGGCCCAGCAAGGCATTCAAGCGGTGTTTTTTGCGGTTACCTCTCATTCTCAGACGATCGGGGCTGTATAATTCAGCCCCCGATGCAGAGTACAAACAGACAGCAGGCTGGCTCTAATTGGTCTGACACCCGCCCCCTTCTTCCATATAGGTTGCTACACGCCGCGCCCCCTTGGAGTCCTGATAAACCATTTCAACAGGCACGATTCCACAGGCTTGGGTGGTGTCAGTAACGCTTATGATTTTCGCGACATCCGATGGAACACCCGTTCGGGCTGTCTGCTTATCGTCGGCACCAAACGCGACACCGGCAGCGATGGTTAGGCTCAGAGCGATCACAATTTTCATGGCATTTCCTCAAGGAAGAATGGGCAGTTCTAGCCAGAAGCTCGCAAAGTCATTGGCGCGCCTGCTGCTCCCTCGATCAGAGCGGGCGCCAACAAGACCTCTTTGAGCATTAAAAGACCAAACCGGGCAGGCAAGCCTCACTTGGATCGACATCTACGAGAATAAACCCGAGCTTCTGGTGCGAAGATCAGGACGCACGAAGTTACGAGAAACGTACCAAAGGCTACTGAGCCACCGAGTTAACCGGAGCTTCCAAAGATCATGAGGAATATCGCAAGCGTCCCAAATCACTATCGATGAAACCTCAAACAGATGAGTAGCCATAGGTATTGTTGAAAGTTTGCCAAGCTCACCTGTCACTCTCAACTCACTTTCTCATATGAGGTTAGCTTTGTATTTTAGGGGCGATGAGAAATGTATAGCATGATCGGATCATTGGCGACAAAAGGTATAATTTCACAAGCCATTAAGGGGTTCACTAATATCATTACTCCGCACCGTAAAATAATAGTCACAGCTCATATCATGAGTGTTGTGACGAGCGCGATTAACTATCAAGCGGTACAGCAACCAAAATAACTGGCTGCAATTATTTTGAAAAATGGAGTACTACCAAATTAGTATAGTGGGACAAGCAGATGTGAAAATAATTTTCACTAAAAGACTTTAACATTTGCCTGATGATTTAAAATAAAAAAGCCCCGGCACGCTAAAGTGCTCGAGGCCGTTTTACGATCTGCATGCTATTTTTTCAATGTGTCATACGCTTCGAGTGTACGCAGCGAGTAAATGTACGCAGCACCAGCATTCATCTGGACCGCAGTAGCCAAGGTCGCGGCAATTTCTTCGCGAGTTGCACCAGCCTTCATTGCCTCATCAGTGTGAGCACCAATACAGCCGTCGCAACGGGTGGTGACGGCGACAGCGATCGAAATCAGCTCGCGCGTCTTGGCATCCAGAACGTTGTTTTCTGCGGAGGCTTCGGCAAGAGCCATATAGGCTTTAACCATTTTAGGATTACTTTTGCCCAGCGAGCCGAAGGCTTTCTGGATGGTAGGCAACATTTCAGACCAGTTAACGAACATTAAACAAGCTCCTGAGCGGTTTGGGTGTCTGTTTTGACATGCTCAGTTTTCTACAAGGACGAGGCCTAGGTTTGTTTGATCGGCTCAATTTTTGTCGCGAGCAACTCAAAATGAATTCGATAGAAAAGCTCATCAGTTTGGCCAACGTGCGCGGCAGCCTGAACTTGCGATGTCAGTTTGAAGGCGCTTGGTCTCGCGAGCATGAGCAGGAGCCTCTGGGGCAAGCGCCATATCACATCGTGCTGGTCGGAGAGTGTCGCGTTGATTTCCCCAACGGCAAAAGTGTACCTATGCGCGCGGGCCACATTTTGCTCCTACCGACTGGGGCTCCGCATGTGATGCTGGGTAAAGGGGGCTCCGCGGCGCCGACGATGCCAAAAATCACTAACCAAGGCGCTGTCCCAATACATCGCATCGGTGGACCCAGCAGCGATTTCGACATGCTCTGCGGTAGCTTCCACTTCAATCGTGCTTCGCTTCTCTTCGCAGCTTTGCCAACGTATTTGGTCATACCCACGGCTTGTGGACCGCTATCGGCATTGGTGGAAATGCTGCGCAGTGAAGCGGATGGTCAGCAGGTTTGCTCCAGCTTTATGCTGGACGCGCTGTCTCAAGCATTGTTTACGCTTGTCCTGCGAGCACATCTAACGAGTGACGGTCACAATACAGGCTCATTGGCTTTGCTTTCCGACAAAAGACTCTGCCGAGCTTGGCAAGCGATGCTGGCCGACCCTGCCTTCGAGTGGAAAATTGAGTACCTTGCCGAATTGGCGAATATGTCACGGGCAACGTTTGTTCGTACGTTTGTGCGTGTGGCCGGTGCGTCACCGTGGACGCTGCTCACTCAAGTCCGAATGGAGTTAGCGACAAATCTACTGCATCACTCACAGCTAGGGTTGAGCGAAATTGCAGTAAATGTGGGGTATCAGTCGCAATCGGCGTTCACGAAGAAATTCAAGGAATTTTATGGAGCTGCGCCAGGAAAAGCACGCCGTGAAATTTAACCCTCTGACAGCCCCAACTGTCTGAAAGTAGCAGCCTGCATATGCTCTACCGGACGCGTGCAGCATGCGATACAGCAAAGGTATCCTCAAGCATTCGAAAGCTATCAATCAAACGTTGCTGATCTCCAGCACAAGTACAAACGACGTCTCAATCAACTTGCCGGTGGCCTTAACTCGTGATGCAAGCGCTCCCAAAATCATCGCGCGGCTTTCACTCGCTAAAATATCCTGAATGATCAGACTTTCGCTCGTTAGAAGCGTCGCGGTTTCTTTTACAAAATTAACGATTGATTCTTTGCTTTGCTACTTGCCGAGCCAAGGTAGCGCTCCAACGCCACCGCAATTTCCCAGTTCGCATTTTCAGCGAATAGAAGTGCTAGTGTATGTGAGTCACCGCTGCTCAGTTTCTACAAAAAATCCTATGCGAACTCTGAATTAGTATGTCCGTTGATAGTCATTGAATCTAAATCTGCCTAGATCTTTTTTTCCCACATCACTGTTCGAAAACCACGGGGATGTTCAACCTATCCAGTAAAGCATTTACGTTAATTCTTAGCCCCAGTAAAAACGATCATCATCTTCACCTAAAAAATCCGGATCCACGTAAATATGAAGACGTGAAATCAAAGTCCCGGAAAATTCGAAAACATTGCAAAACCTACCATCGGACTTTCCTTCGACTGGCCAATGTTCTCCATTCTTGGCGACACCGCTTTCAGTGCCTTCCACGACAACAATTTGGCCACTCGCGATAAAGTTGTAAGTTCCAACATCATGCTTAAGGCTTTCCAGTTTACTCATCAAACCTTGAACAAACTCGACAACTTGTGCCTTACCAGTACGCGTACCAAACTTAGGAAAGAATAGCTGAACATCGTCGCTAAAAAGATCCAGAATGGATGGATCACCGACATCCGCCTTGCCAAAATAAAGCTTGGTGATTTCAATCAGTTGCTTACTATTATCTGCGCTTGTCATATCAGATCCCGGATAAAATACTTAAAAGCGTATGATTATCGTAGACGGAGTTTCTTGATAATCAAATTTTATAGCATTGTTGTTGACCGACACTCATATAAAAACTGGGAAAACTTTCGCCTCCCCAGTCTTCACAACATCAGATTTGGGCAATACCGCCATCAACGAACAATTCGCTGCCATTTACGAAGCTTGAATCGTCAGAAGCCAGGAATAAAGCCGCTCGCGCCACCTCATCAGGATCACCTACACGACCCATTGGAATCAGAGAAGCGAAGTGATCCAGCATGCCTTGCTGATGCGCCACATCTGGGCCTGCGAGGCCAACGAGACCTGGCGTTTTGATTGGGCCAGGGGTCAGGCAATTCACTCGAATGTCCTGACCTTTCAAATCGAGAATCCAGTTGCGAGCGAAGGATCGTACAGCTGCTTTGGAAGCTGCGTAGACGCTGAAATCTGGAGTACCACCGCTAGCAGCGGTCGACCCTGTCAGGATGATCGAGGCGCCTTTCGACAGAAGTGGCAGCGATTTTTGTACTGTGAAGAGCACGCCTTTCACGTTTCGATCAAACGTGTCATCGAAATGCTCTTCAGTGATGTCTTTCAAATTGCGCAGTTCACCGCCGCCGGCGTTTACGAACAGCACATCAACACGACCATGTTGAGACTTGACCTCGTTGAATAGTTCGTCCAACTCTTCCAGCTTCGTCGAATCGACACGTACCGCTATCGCGTTATTGCCGATAGCCAGCGCAGCAGCGTCTAGCTCAGCTTGACGCCGACCAGTGATGTATACGTGAGCACCTTCCTTGGCAAAGCGAATGGCAGTGGCCAAACCGATACCGGTGGAACCACCAGTGACAATGGCAACTTTGCCTTCAAGCTTGCGTGACATTTCATAATCCTCAGAAAAGCGCCAAACCGCGCATGACAGAAGGATATCGACGAACGTTCAGTCTCGAAATAGAATTGATTGCAAACCATCATTGCAGAAATGACGATGTCGAAGATGCCCGATTTTGAAGGATTGGCGATGTTTGCAAAGGTTGCAGAAGAGCGATCTTTTGCAGCTGCTGCGAAAGTTATGGGTGTATCGGTGGCCACGGTCTCTCGGGGCGTGAGCCGACTTGAAGAGAGATTGGGAGCACGCTTGCTCAATCGTACGTCTCGACAAATGGCACTAACCGAATTCGGACTTAGCATTGCTGAAAGCGCAAGCCGCCTGTACCGCGAAGCGGAACAAACAGAAGGTATCGCTCGAGAGCTTTCTTCAGTGCCTAGAGGGCTCGTGCGGCTTGCCATTCCTATGACCTTCGGCGTCCGATGGGTGGCTCCAATCCTCCCTGAATTCCTAAGCGCATATCCCGATGTCTGTATCGATTTACACCTATCAGACGCCGCGGTCGACTTGATCGGCGAAGGGTTTGACGCAGCGATTCGAATCGCGATCATGCCCGATTCCTCACTAGTAGCACGAAGGCTTTGCCGCGTATCACGCTA
The DNA here is from genome assembly GCF_900182985.1 of Pseudomonas helmanticensis. Lineage (NCBI taxonomy): Bacteria > Pseudomonadati > Pseudomonadota > Gammaproteobacteria > Pseudomonadales > Pseudomonadaceae > Pseudomonas > Pseudomonas helmanticensis. Next base: position 684,884 of record NZ_FXUY01000002.1, read on the forward strand.
TCTAGTCGCGTCACCTAGCTACTTCGAAAAGTATGGGCATCCAGAAACTCCGCAGGACTTGGCGGGTAGAAACTGCCTAGGGTATGCATATAGAGCACAGAGCGACGTATGGCGGCTGGTCAACGCCTCCGGTGAAGAGGTAAGCATCACCCCTTCTGGGTCATTGCGGGTCACCAATGTTGAAGCTCTAATGCCAGCGGTGCTCGCTGGCATCGCAATCGCCGAGTTGCCTGAATTTGTCGCGAGCGAATACCTGCAAGATGGCAGACTCCAGGCGATATTGCCCGAGTGGAGCATGCAGGAGGGCGGCCTTTACTTTGTCACACCCTCAGCGCGAGCGCGGCCAGCTAAAGTCGATGTCCTGGCTGACTTCCTCGTTAAGAGGCTATCTGATCCAGCATGGCGATGGGAACGTGCGACCTAGGCTTGGAACGCCCTACCCTGCCTAATCCATTTCCTATTCCAGCACTTCAGTAACCTTCACAGTCCGTTGGCGGGTGATCAACCGATAACAAACGCAATGGAGGCTCCATTCTTGCCGAAAATATCCATCGGTATTCCAGCAATCGGTATGACGCGTCACCAATTCTAGTAGTGGTGTACTGCTACCCTTTATTAGATAGCTCCCCCCAAAAAAACAGTAATCCGCACAAGGTCATTCTTCGAGCGGCTAGGAGGCCATTTCTTTCAATCAGCGCCGACACCTCAGGAGCTTTTATGAAAAGCAAAAACCTACCTGCCGCCATAATTTTCACGTGCTTCTCGGTTGGTGCCGATGCAGCTGACCCCAAAGCACACGGGTTCATTGAGGACAGTCGAGCGACTGTCAGCTCACGCACCATGTATTACTCAAACGACAATCACGATGGCGGATTCGACCAGCGCGAAGCCGGTACGGCCCTTAATCTAAATTTCGTATCGGGCTTTACTGAAGGCACGATTGGTTTTGGCTTGGATCTGGAGTCATCCGTTGCCGTTCACCTGGACGGTGGTAGAGGACATCACCCTGACAATGCCAACACCTTCTTCCCTAGTGACTCTGACGGGTCTTCCGCCCACTCATGGGACAGAGCGGGCGCAAATGTAAAAGCGCGATGGTCAAAAACAGAGATAGCGGTGGGTAATATTTTCACGCCTAACCTACCAATATTGACTAATACAGATGCTCGACTCGTGTCTCAGAACTTTGGCGGTGGCGTGATCACGTCCAAAGAATTCGATGGGCTGACGCTAACCGCCGGTAAATTTGACCAGTCTGCGGGACGAGCAACCAGCAACCCAACGGGGCTGGCGGTTGCGGGCGGCACCAAGGACTCCAACGATTTTCGTTTCGCCGGTGGTGATTGGAAGGCAACAAAGGACCTGATGTTTCAATACTATTTCGCCAGGCTCGAAAACTATTACAAACAAAATTACTTGGGTCTGGTTCACGTATTGCCTCTTGGGGCTGATCAGTCGTTTAAGACTGACCTTCGCTATTTTGACAGTAGTTCTGACGGAAAAAACGGTGAGCCCGGATACCGTTTCAATAATAACAACGGTTACGCAAGACACCCTGGCGAGGTAGATAACAAAACCTGGAGTGCCATGTTCACCTACACCCTCGGAGGTCATGCGCTGATGCTTGGTCACGTAGGCGTGAGTGACGATGGGGGATTCGTGTGGCTAGACCAAGGCACTGTCACAGACGGTCGAAATCGGCCTGAAGGCAATGGGGGGTCCACCTTTTACCTGTTTACCAAAGCTATGGTTGGCACCTTCTCCCGCGCTGGTGAACAAACGAGCTTCGGACAGTACTCCTATGACTTTTCTAAGGTAGGTGTGCCTGGGTTGAAGGCTTCTGTCGCCTACCTGCGCGGCGAAGACATCAAAAACCCCAGAGGTGGCAGCGACCTATCTGAGTGGGAGCGTGACTTCAGGGTCGACTACAGCATTCTGAACGGGCCGTTGAAAGGCTTTAGTACAACGTTGCGACACGGTACCTATCGCAGTGACAACACTGGCATTCCGAACACAGACCAGACGCGCCTGATCTTCAATTACAGCTACGCCTTCTACTAAACAATCCGACGCTTCCCTGCATGCAGGCATCACTCTTGCCGAAAATGTCATGAAGTATTCCGAAAATCGGTATGACGCCGCAGCTCTTGTGACGAGCTGCTACTGCTACGATATTGGTACTACAAAAATTCCAATATGCACTGGCTCAGTTTTCAATCGGCTGGGTGGGTCATTTTTCAATCAGCGCCGACGTGTCAGGAGCTTTTATGGAAAGAACGACCTTGCCAGCCGCTTTCATTCTCGCTGGCCTCTCAATCGGCGCAAATGCCGAAGATGCCAAGCAGCATGGATTCGTAGAAGACAGTCAGGCCACTGTCAGCAATCGAACGTACTACTACTCGAACGACAACCGAGACGGTGGACGCGACCAGCGCGAAACTGCAACGGCACTTAAATTCGCGTTCACATCCGGGTTTACTCAAGGCACGGTAGGTTTTGGCGTGGACGTGGCATCGCTGGTGGCTGTCCACCTGGACGGAGGCAGAGGTCACCACCCCGATGCGAATACATTCTTCCCCAGCGACAGTGACGGCTCCGCAGCTCATTCATGGAGCCGAGTGGGCGGCACCCTGAAAGCGCGCCTCTCAAAAACAGAGTTAGGTGTCGGCAACATCTTCACACCCAATCTTCCAATACTCGTCGCTACTGACTCGCGGCTCGTTTATCAAAATTTTGGAGGTGGCATCCTCACCTCCAAAGAGATAGATGGGCTCACTCTCACCGCCGGCAAAATTGATCAATCCTCCGGTCGGGCCACCAGCAACTCCACCGGTCTAGCGATAGCAGGCGGTACCAAAGACTCGAATGATTTTCGCTTTGCCGGCGGCGATTGGAAAGCGACCAATGATCTGACGTTTCAGTATTACTTCGCCAGGCTGGAAAACTACTACAAACAAAACTACCTCGGCCTGGTACACGTGCTGCCATTAGGAAATGATCAATCATTCAAAACTGACCTGCGCTATTTCGACAGCTCTTCAGACGGAAAAAACGGTGACGTCGGATACCGTTTCAACAACAACGGGGGCTATGCCAAAACCCCTGGCGAGGTCGATAACAAAACCTGGAGCGCCATGTTTACGTACAGCATCGGCGGACATTCGATATTGCTAGGTCATGAAAGCGTAAGCGACGACGGCGGGTTCGTGTGGCTCAACCAGGGAAATGTCGTAGATGGTCGGAATCGTCCCGAGGGCAACGGAGGTACTGCGTTCTACCTGTTTACCGACGCCATTGTTGGCAACTTTTCCCGGGCAGGTGAGCAAACGAACTTCGGCCAGTACTCCTATGACTTCACGAAGCTGGGAATACCAGGCTTGAAAACCTCGATCTCGTACCTCAGGGGCGACGACATTAAGGATGTAGCCGGTGGCAGTGATCACAAGGAATGGGAACGAGATATGCGGATCGATTACATCATTCCATCAGGGCCGCTGAAGGGATTCGGGACAACGTTGCGCCACGGCACTTATCGCAGTGACGGTTCCGCATTACCTGACACTGATCAGACACGCTTGATCTTCAACTACAGCTATTCGTTTTTATGATCTGAGTCGCCTGGGCACGACGGCGTAATCGAGCTTGAGGCGTTAGCGTCACCGCATCTGTGGGCTGAACCATCACAGAAGCCTTGACCGCTGAGCGAACGGATCCAGAGGATGTGGGGGGGGGCTCATGCCTTCTGCCGATGATCGGAGCGCGCCCCCCCCAGGCAATACTCCGCAGCGTGGGTCAGGTTCGCTGCTCCCCCCTGGAGTGAATGCGCAGGTCTCCGAAGAACACATCGCTCTGGAATTCATCATCTACCCTTTACTAAAGTGCAAGCTTCGGGCAAATCAGTTGTCAACCACAATGGTTTAACGCGTATTCGGATTATTTCCGCTCACCAATACCCGACCATGCCTCTTTATTCAATATTACAAAACAGTCAAAATTTATAATTCCAACATTAACATTGCAAACTACCGATGGTCATATTTCGGCCAGATCGGCCTATCTAAACGTACCGCCAAGCTAGACTTTGGAGGCGGATACGGAGAACGACCATGTCGCCAAAAAAGACAATTTCGAAGCAGAACGAAGAAGCCGCGCTCAAGGGCCTGAAACGTTCACGCCACGATAAATCTTCGAAGCATAAGCTGGGTGCTGATCTTGACCTGCTGATTTTGCTAGCTGAAACACCTAAGCAATGCGTTGACATAGGCTGGGACCGGATGGCGCCGGTGGGCCGTGAAATTTGATCGCAGTTAACCTGTGCGAGTGTTTAATACAACCTATAAGCACAAAGCGGAGAATTATATATGAGCGGCTTTAACGAAGTGTTAGCTAGAAATACCGAAAAGGCACCTAAAAGCATCGGCCCATACTCGCAAACTGTCGCATTTTCGCATTACAACTACATTTCTGCTCAACTGCCAATTGATCCGATGACGAGCGAACTGGTATCAGGAGGTATCGAAAAACAAGTAAAGCAGTGCTTTCAGAACATTAAAGCAATTTTAGAAAATATCGACCACTTCATGGACGACATCATACGAATCACAATATACCTTACTGATATAAACGACACCAAGACGGCAACTGAAATTCACGAATCATACTTTTTGCCCTGTTACACCCCAACTCTCACCCTGCTATCTGTATCGAGTTTACCCATGGGGGCATCAGTGCAGATTGAGGCACTTATATCAAACGGCGAAGGCACTATTCCGGGATCGCCGCAGGCTGCCAATCTAATAAAAGTATCTAGAAGCAGTGAGGACGCGCCAGCCAACAATTTGTCAGCACAATCCGTCGCGTTTTCTCATTACAATAACGTTTCCGCCCAGCTTCCCATAGATCCAAAAACCAATGAATTGGTACCGGGCGGCGCAAGAGAACAAACAAGACAATGTTTAAATAATATAAAATCAATACTTTCAAGCGTGAACGTTTCGTTCGATGACATTGTTAAGATAAACATCTTTCTTACGTCCTTGTCAGATGTTGATAGAGTTAATCAAGTTTACTCCGAATTCTTTCCTGACTCAGCTGTCGCCAGAGCAGTTTCTTATCTCCCCGCTCGATCAGTGGTTGCCGTAACAGGCTTGCCAAGAGGGGCTCGCGTTCAAGTTGAAGCAATAGTGTCACACGGAAATGGCACTCCTCCTCAGCTGGCCGAAGATAGGCATGGCATCATTATCAAATCAAGTAATAACGCACTAGCCCCAAAGGATCATATGTCGTCGCAAACAGTGGCTTTTTCTCATTACAATCACTTATCCGCGCAGCTACCGTTGAATCCTAATACTGGAAAACTTATCGGTAATTCTATTACAGAACAAGCCACGCAGTGCCTGATGAACATAAAGGCAATCGTAGCGAGCGTAAATCACAAGTTGAGCGATGTGGTGAAGATCACTATCCATTTAAAAAACCTTGATGACCTCGACGCTGTTAATGAAGTTTACGGCGCCTTTTTCCCACGAGGCGAGCCTGCTAGAACCGTTGTGGGAGTACAGGCTTTGCCTTTAGACGCGCGGATACAGGTTGACGCTGTTGTTTCTAACGCTGAAGGTACTCCGCCGCGAGGGTAAGCGACGTTTATCGACATCAGTGCAGCGCCCCCGGCCGACCGAATGAATGGCTGCCGGGGACAATCAAGTCATTTTGGAAATTCCACCTTGTCGGTAATTAAGCAGGCATGCCATGGAAACTCTAACGACGACAATCGATATAGGTAATACAGCCTTCATGTTGGTCTGTACCAGCCTTGTCATGTTAATGACACCTGGCTTAGCTTTTTTCTATGGCGGGCTGGTGTCTCGCCAGAATGTGCTCACTATTATGATTCAAAGCTTCGCGTCCATGGGTTGGACGACTGTCATCTGGTTTATGTTTGGCTATTCAATGTGTTTCGGTCCGACATGGTATGGAATAATCGGCGACCCGACATATTACGCGTTTTTTAATCACGTAACTCCGCAAGCAATCTTCGCAGCTAATGATGCGGGAATACCACTCATTGTTCATATTGCATATCAGATGATGTTTGCCATAATCACTCCAGCGCTTATTACCGGTGCGTTCGCGAATCGGGTGACATTCAAAGCCTACATGCTTTTTCTAACTTTCTGGTTGATATTCGTATACTTTCCATTTGTGCACATGATTTGGAGCCCCAATGGTCTCTTTGCAAAGTGGGGAGTACTCGATTTCGCCGGTGGAATTGTGGTGCACAACACCTGCGGCTTTGCTGCGCTGGCTTCCGTGATGTTCGTTGGGGCAAGGAAAAAAACAGGGGACAGACCGCACAATGTTCCACTGATTGCTCTCGGTACGGGGCTCCTCTGGTTTGGCTGGTATGGCTTCAACGCAGGATCGGAACTGCGTGTGGACATGATCACTGCGTCATCGTTTCTAGCGACAGATCTCTCAGCATCGTTTGCCGCTATTACATGGCTAATCGTCGAGCGCATCCATAAGAAACGTACTAGTTTCATTGGCCTCCTGACCGGGGCCGTCGCAGGCCTGGCAACCATCACGCCTGCCGCTGGCTACGTATCACTGACCACAGCATGTTTCATCGGCGTGGTTGCTGGCTGTGTCTGCTATGCGACCGTAGTGTTGGTACACAAGCTAGGATTGGATGATGCTCTCGATGTGTTTGGGGTTCACGGCATGGGCGGGCTGATTGGCTCTCTACTGCTCGGAATTTTTGGTTCGCTAGCATGGAATCCAAACGGTGCAAACGGATTGATCTTCGGCGGATACGAGTTCTTCTACAAGCAGGTCGTCGTGGTTGTCTGCTCGAGCATTTGGGCATTTGTTTTCACATACTTGATGCTTTGGGTTATCAACCGATTCATAACTGTCCGCGTGACAGAAGCATCGGAGCATTCCGGATTGGATGCAGATCAACTAGGCGAGAATGCCTATGAGAGGTGAGTGCCTAGCCGGCGGCTCCACCAACACCATTGAGCGACTACATCTGGCTTGATCACTCGAGTGCTTCCGCTTGCCTCAAACTGTAAGAATTTCAAAAGTTTACACGAGGCGATTCGTAGGCTCTCCGCCGAACGATTTCGACAGCAGCTTCAGGGGAGTCAATATCTCGCGCAGCAGAGGAGGTACGGCACAACTCAGAGGGTTTGTGCTTGTGGGCTTAGCCGGCAGGAGCCCGAATATAGCGGCATGGGATTTTCACATCAGCCATGCATGAGAAGTGTATTGCAATGCTCAAATCAATCAGGCGCCTCAAGACTCTCGGACTTGATTCCATAAGCCGGCGTTAACCAATTCAAAGTCGCGACTTGGTCGGGGCGAAACTCCTAAATCCCCGCCACCGATACCCTGTTCTCATCTCAGCGCCCCTACCCCGTTCTTCGCAACCATCGATCAGCAAAGGATCATAGGGGGCATCAGGCTGAGAACACAATTCTGCCCACCCATCCCATGCACGGTTATGACGTCTCCACAATATATAAAAATGGATCTATAGGAACTGCTTATACGAAGCATTGTATATCGGTCTTGGACGATATCGAGCAGTACGCCGAATATGGCTTCACACCAAGCAACACTCACTAAGCAAGACAAACTAAATCACTCTCGATAGGAACACACCATGCAACAGTCCCACGCTTACAACGACTCTAGCCTTGAACTCACAGCCAAAATCCTGGACGCCAAGGCCCGTAAGAACCTGTCTTTCGAACAGGTAACTGAAGGCACCGGCCTTGGCCTGGCCTACGTCACCGCAGCCCTGCTGGGTCAACACCCACTGCCCGAAGCGGCGGCGAAAGTGATCGGCAAAAAACTGGACTTGGACGACGATTCGGTATCCCGCCTCCAAATCATCCCGTTGCGCGGCAGTCTGTCAGGCGTCCCGACCGATCCGACAGTTTATCGCTTTTACGAAATGATCCAGATTTACGGCACAACCCTCAAAGCACTGGTACACGAACAATTTGGCGACGGCATCATCAGTGCCATCAACTTCAAACTGAACATGAAGAAGGTGGAAGATCCTGAAGGTGGGCACCGCGCAGTGATCACTCTCGATGGCAAGTTCCTACCACTGCGTCCTTTTTAATGGCGCAACTAAAAATTTAACTCGGCCCGCAACTACCGCGGGCCTGCTTCCAAAAAACGCATAGCTTTTATCAACCACCAAATTAAGCTGGAGGATTTGTCATGAACAAAATTCTGATTCTCGCCCTGTCTCTGACGGCCTCAATGTCAGCTTTCGCACAAGAAGTTGCCCTCAAGCCCGACGCAACTCGGTACGTCTACGGCATGCACTTGGATATATCCAAGGTCATCAACATTACTGAAGCAGCAGACATCTGCGGTCCAGTGCCCGTGCAGATGACCTACAAAGACTCGCACGGTGACATTCGAATTGTTGAGTACAGCGTCATAGGTCACGGCTGTTCGAACTGATCTCACTTCCCCTTAATTTTCTGCTAGAGGCAAGCATCATGAAAGCACTTATCGAAGGTTTTTTGAAATTCCAAAAAGAAGCATTTCCACAGCGGACGAAACTGTTCCAGCACTTGGCAACAACGCAGAATCCAGGAACTTTGTTCATCACATGTTCCGACAGCCGCGTAGTTCCCGAGCTGTTGACGCAGCAAGAGCCGGGCGAATTGTTCGTGATCCGCAATGCCGGCAACATCGTTCCGCCTTACAGCCCTCATCCTGGCGGCGTTTCTGCAACAGTGGAATATGCGGTCGCAGTGCTGGGTGTTACCGATATTGTGATCTGTGGACACTCGGATTGCGGCGCGATGACCGCCGTCGCGAAGTGCAAATGCATGGATCATCTCCCAGCGGTCGACGGTTGGTTACAACACGCTGAATCTGCGAAAGTCATCAACCAATCTCGTCATCACATCAGTGATGCCGCGAAAGTAAGCTCGATGGTTCGTGAAAACGTCATCGCCCAACTGGCGAACATTCAGACTCACCCATCCGTACGCATCGCCCAAGAAAAAGGCTTGTTGAATTTACATGGCTGGATTTACGACATCGAAACCGGATCGGTGGACGCTCTCGACTCCGATAATCGTAGCTTCAAATCATTGGCGAAGCATCCTGCTACCTGTGCTGTACACGCTCGCATAGCAAAAGCCGCAGCCTAAAACACCGGCACGAGGAGTGCACGTAATGCCCGATATCATTATGTACACAACCAGCACTTGCCCATATTGCAGGGCAGCGAAACAACTGCTGGAATCTAAGGGTGCCCCTTACACCGAAATTCTTGTGCGAACCCAGATCGTTAAGCAAGAAATGGTAAAACGAAGCGGTCGGCATACCGTCCCTCAAATTTTCATTGGGGATCAACATATCAGCGGGTTCGACGATCTGGCCCGCCTCGATCGCGAAGGTAGACTGACCACGGCACTGCGTCCACGTAAGGCGTAATGAGCAGGCCGTCCTCGTTTCACAAGTCCAGCATCAGGGGGACATTCCCCCCCCGCGCCGTAATAGGACTGCACAGCAACTGTGCACCACCCTATAGCTCTGTCTCTCGTGAGCCAGTTCGCGTAACGCACTTCAGAAATTGTGAGCCAGTCGATCCCAGCTCAATCCTCGAGTTCATAGCAAAGATAGCGTGTAGTTAATGATGAAGCGGTTCTGATCGACATTCCGCCCAGCATCAGTATGTGACTTGGCGTTACGCACGCTGAACCCGAGCCCCTTCAGCGAGCCAGATTGCAGCGCGTAATCCAAGGTCATATCGCGCTCCCACTCAGACTGATCGCCGCTGCTGTGTGCCTTGATGTCACTGCCTTTCAAATAAACGATGGATGCCTTCAGGCCCGGAACACCCAGCGGCGCAAAATCATAGGAATACTGACCGAAATCGGTCTGCTCTCCTGCCCGTGCAAAGTTCTGGATCATCTTGTCCGTAGGCAAGTAAACACTGCCACCGCCCGCCCCTTTATCAACCAGGTTACCTTGGTTCGGCTGGACGAAGTTGCTGCCGTCACCCACCTCCTGATGCCCAACTGAAACCGTGTGCCCGCCGTTGGCATATGTGATCATCGCTACCCACGTGTTGTTGTCGATTTCACCGTTATTGTCATCGGTGTAGCCGGATGTTCGGTAACCTTGCGCGCGGCCGGCGGCAGAACTATTGGCACCATTCGAGGTGGTGTTGAAATAGCGCAAGTCAGTGGTTAGCGAGCTTTTGCTGTCAATCGGCAGCACATGGGTCAGGCCGAAGAAATTCTGGTTGTAGAAGTCTTCAAGCTGCGCGAAGTAATACTGCGCCTTCAGTTGCTTGGTGATGTAGTAGTCACCACCGGCGAAGTAGAACTTGTTGCTGTCGCGGGTACCACCTGGAACCGAGAGACCCGTGCGATCGGTAGAGGCGCGGCCAACCGCATGTTCAAGAACGCCGCTGGTCAGCATGAGGCCGTCAATGTCGTTCGAAGTGATCTGTGCTCCGGTGAACGACTGCGGCAATACACGTGCATCATTCGACAGCAGGATCGGCAGTTTTGGCATAAGGGTGCCGTACCGGAACTCGGTGTTTGCTACACGCATTTTCGCTGTCGGACCGAAGCTACTCCAGGCATCGGCAGCACCGTCGCCGTCACTCGGAATCATGCCGCTACCAACGTGTCGGCCATTGCCGCTGTCCAGCGTGACGCCAAGCAATGCCTGCGCGTCGATCCCGAAACCAACCGTGCCTTGGGTAAAACCGGACTCGTAGCGCAACACGAAACCCTGCGCGGCCTCTTCAGTTTTCGACGGGGCAGCCGCGCCATCTCGGTTATCGCTGTTGAAATACAAGGTGCGCATCGACAGCGTGGCTTTGCTGTCTTCTAAAAAACCTCGAGAGGCAGAGTCGGCTGCCTGTGCGCACATCGAACCGGTGGCCAACATCAGTGCTGTGGGAATTACTCGCTTGAACATGCGGTGCTCCAAGGTGAATTTCTTATGTTTTTTTGGATGTTGAACGAGCGCAATCCGTCGCTGGCACCCAGCACTGGCGCGCACAACGTCGCGCTCGATGGAGGGGCCATGAGCCTTTGGGTAGGGATCGGAGTCTTAGAGTTAGATCAAATAGGAGAGACCGATAGTCAATCCGAAAGCGACTACCGAAATAAGGGTCTCCAGTACTGTCCAAGTCTTGAAGGTTTGAGCGACGGTCATGTTGAAGTATTCCTTGATCAACCAGAACCCGCCGTCATTAACGTGGGAAAAGATCACCGAACCAGCTCCAGTGGCCAATACCAGCAACTCCGGATGCGGATACCCCAAGCCGATGGCCACTGGCGCCACGATCCCGGATGCGGTAGTCATGGCTACCGTGGCAGAACCGGTAGCGATGCGCATCAACGCAGCAAATAGCCAGCCCATGATCAGCGGCGACAGGTGAAATTCGTGAGCAAGGCTGACGATTTGATCGGTCACGCCGGCGTCCACAAGAATCCGGTTCAAGCCACCGCCCGCACCGACCAGCAGGGTAATGCTTGCAGTGGGTGCTAGACATTCATTGGTGAACTTAAGAATAGATGCACGGCTGAAGCCCTGAGCGATACCGAGTGTCCAGAAGCTCAGCAAGGTGGCCAGCAGAAGTGCGATGACCGAATTACCGATAAATAGCAGGAACTGGTTGAAGGCGCTGCCCGGTGTGGAAATAAGGTTGGCCCAACCGCCGATCAGCATCAGCAGCACCGGCAACAGAATTGTCGCCATGGTGATGCCGAAACTCGGCAGGCTGTCGCGTGGCTCACGGTCGAGAAACTGGCGTTCTAGTGGGTTTTCCGCGGGAAGCTGAATGCGCGGCACGATGAACTTTGCGTACAGCGGCCCGGCGATGATCGCCGTCGGAATGCCGATCAAGATCGCATAAAGCAACGTCTGTCCGACCGAGGCCTGATACGCCTGCACCGCGAGCATTGCGGCCGGGTGCGGCGGTACCAGCGCATGCACCACCGACAACCCGGCGACCATCGGCAAGCCGACCATCAAGATCGACACGCCAACGCGGCGCGCCACAGTGAACGCGATCGGCACCAGCAGCACGAAACCGACCTCAAAAAACAGCGGCAGCCCGACCAAGAACGCGATGCAGACCATCGCCCAGTGCGCATTCTTTTCGCCAAAGCGATCAATCAAAGTGCGCGCCACCTGCTCGGCGCCGCCAGACTCGGCCATCATCTTGCCGAGCATCGTACCCAGCGCTACCACAAGCGCAATGTGCCCCAGCGTTTTGCCAACCCCGGCTTCGTACGCGCCGACTACACCGGACGGCGGCATCCCCGCCAGCAAAGCAAGGCCGATTGAAATCAGGGTGATGACAATGAAAGGATTAAGCCGATAACGGGCGATCAGAACGATCAGCGCGATAATGGCAATGGCGGCATAAACCAGCAGCCAATAGCCGAATGGAACGGTCATGCGGTACTCCTCGAAAGGGTCACGTCGAAAAATTGTGAAACTCTTAAAACATTTCGAGGCGCGATTTTCAAACGAGGCGAAAGTAATTTTCGTAGAGGGATAAGGGCTGTCGTTTAGAGGTATGGGTACTTTATGTTTTTGAAATTGCACATCATGGATTTACATGAATTCGGCCGTGTCTTTTGCTTTCTTGCGGCCGCCGTCGAGATCTCTCGCTGCTGATCGTTGCTTCATGATGCGAGTGATCCCACCCTGTCTTGGCCAATAACTGCATTGATCCAAGCACTCCAGCTTTGTCCGCCAAGTATCACGAAAGGTGGAAACAGACGCAGTGATGCGCGCATCAATTCGCAGACAATTCGGCTCAAAACCCTGGCCTATAACTACATCCGCATCGGTGCCACCGCCGCGGCTAACTGACGGTCGATCACGTGCGTTTTAGCATTTCTGGGAAAATGAGCCTTTATACTGGGCAAAATTTTTCCACATACAGCAAATGCCCGCATGCACATAACCGCTTCGCAAATCATAGATTGGGTTAGTCAACACGCGAAAGACGCTCAGACTCAGCTTCCGCTTTGGATTCGGCGGCTGTGCTATCAAGCCGGGAAAATCCATGAAATTTCATTTCCCGCCGGCGACTCGACTTTTCGACCCGGCTGGGATGGGCTGCTCGTGACAAGTGAGGAAAATGCCTGGGTACCAAGCGGCACATCCTGCTGGGAAATCGGTTGCGACGTTGCGGTTGATAACAAATGCAAAAGCGACTTTCTCAAACGTACGCAGAAGACCCCTCGGGCAGCTCGAGCTGTTGCCACATTCGTCTTTGTCACCCCACGCCGCTGGCTGAAAAAAGACTTATGGGCAGCGTCAGAGCGCCTCAAAAATGAATGGGCCGGAATTAAGGTCATCGATGCCGACGATTTGGAACAGTGGCTCGAACAATTCCCGGCCATCGCGTTGCAGTTTGCGGAACAGATTGGCCTGCAAGGCGCAGGGGTCGAAAGCTTGGAGCGGCGGTGGCAGCAATGGTCCACAAAATGTCGCCCCGCAATCACAGCGGAAGCCTTTTTTACAGATCGCTCCTTGGTGAAGCAGCAATTGATCGACGCCGGCAGGACTGTAGCTGCGCATGGCGCAAGGATCATCATGCAAGGGGACAGCGTAGAAGAGATTGCTGCGTTTGCTGCCGCTTCATTTCTTGAGCAAAGAGAATTAGCCGATCGGGCTTTAGTGGTCACCACCATCGATGGTTGGAGGTATGTCGATATGAATACCCAAGTGACCATTGCAATCGCCGCTGATCATGAAGTAGCTGCGCACGCCAGCACTCGAAGCGATCTACTTATTGTGATGCCGCATGCCTCGCACGGCGTTGAGCGAGAAACGCTAAAGCACCAGTTGATTCTAGAACGGCCTCATATTTACGATTTTGAGCGAGCCTTGGTGTCGATGGGTATGGATACCTCCGACGCCAAGCGCTATGCACTGAGCACAGGTCGCTCTTGGTCGGTTCTACGCCGACAACACGCAACGGAGTGGGTCATAAAATCACCCATCTGGACGGCAACCACCGATGCAACCTGCCTAACGACGCTCTGCCTACTACCTGCCTGGAATGAGGAAAATGAGGCGGACAGGTCAATTGTCGAATCATTAGCTGGCCGCACTTACGAGTCGTTTGAAGCGGATCTTCGCCAACTGGCCGAAGCCGACGAATCGCCCGTCATGAATATCGGTTCCGTTTGGAAGGTGAAGTCCACGCTCGATCTATTAAACCTGGCTGGTGGCCGTATCACACGAAACCAGGTCGATCGATTCTTTACTATTTCTTCAGAATTACTTTCCCGAACTGATGATCGCATGGGCGACGGTGCCAATGCATATGTCGACCTTTTCTACGATACAGCTCGCCCGTACTCAGGACTCTTAATCGGTTCACTCAGCGACACGCTCATACGCCTAGCGGTATTCGGGCCGCAGATCCCCGCGCTCAGGAAGCTTCAGCTCGAAGCACGCGTCCATAGATTTGTCGAACAACTCCTATCGAATGCAAATGACGCACGCTGGCTGTCGTTGGACTCTCATCTACCCGCGCTCGCCGAGGCTGCACCGGAAGCGTTTCTCGATGCCGTTGAGCGGAGTCTCGATCGTGCCGACAGACCAGTCGCTCAGATGATTACTAAGTCCGACGAAGAACACGGGGGCCATTGGCATTGCGGCCTTCTTTGGGCTTTCGAAACGATTGCTTGGTCCCCCAAATTGTTCAGTCGCGTCGTGATGGCATTGGCCAAGCTCACTCACGTGCCGTGCGGCAACAACTCTTCACAGACCCCCGCTGCAACCCTTCATAGCCTTTTCAGAACGTGGTTACCCCAAACTGCCGTGGATTTGGAAACTCGTCTGAAAGTACTTGGTATTTTGTGCAATCGAGATAGAGATGCGGCATTCGTATTGGTCAGCTCGTTGACTGACAACAGCCTGACCTATGCGATGCCATCAGCTCGTCCAAAATGGAGGGACGATGATATAGGCGCAGGCAACGGCGTGCATGCAGCGGAGGACAGAGAGATGTTCTTCACTGCCAAGCGGCACATGTTCGAGCTGAGCGAAGGTCATCCGCAGCGATTGGTTAAGCTGCTCGAAAATACCGACCTCCGGAACGGCGCAGATGTAGAAGAAGTACTCAGGTTGATGAGTCCATTCGGCGAGGCAGATGCTACCGACCTAGACCGCTTGATCTTGCGAGCAGTGCTCCGCCGGCGCTTAAACTGGGATTGGCAATACGACGATGACCACACTGTGGATTCTGTCGAACGGCAATTAAAAATGTTCGATGAGCTTTACCTCCGCCTGTGCCCTTCCGATCTAATTCTGCGGCATAGCTGGCTCTTTTCTCACCAAAGTCCACAAATCCCCAGCCGAGCAGCGGATTTAGCAGATCAATCTAAAGCAATTGCGGATTCAAGAAATTATGCAGTAAGGGAGATCCTGCACCAGCTGGGTAATAACGGCCTGGATCAGTTAATCGAGAGTGGCGAAGACGCTTTCTCTATCGGCGTCACACTGGCTGGCCAGTCCGCTCGGGCCATAGATTGGCCAAACTGGATCGCTACAACCGGTGGAGACTTTTCACTTTCCTCGAAAGTGAGTGACTGTATCTCTGGGCTGTTAAAAGCCCTACCGGCGCAATCTGCTTTAGAACTCATACGTGAAGTGTTGAAAGCGGACGGTGGCGATTCATGGGAAGCGGATCGAACCGCGAGATTGTTGTGTCTTGCGCGGGCAGACAGAGAAACCTGGGCACTGGCGAGGACATTAGGGCCGGATGTTGAATCGCAATATTGGTCCTTGGCTCCTTTGCGGGATTGGCACCATCGCTGGAATGAGTGCTCCGATTTTGTTGTTCACCAGCTCCTCTCCGCAGGAAGGCCGAGAACAGCTTTGATGTGCTGTGACCGTGGTTTTGAGCGTATCGACATTCAACAGCTATTCGCCCTACTTCAAACATTTGCTGAGGGAGCCGAACCACATCAACCAATGCCCCAAGCGCGGAGGATTGACTCAGCGCTCGAGCGACTGGAATCATCTGGTGCTATCGAAGAGGGATCATTAATACAGCTTGAGCTGAATCTCTTCATTGTCTTCCAAGGTATGCAAAAGCCGAAATCGAAAGTGCTTTTCAAGGCCGTAACACGCGATCCGGAGCTATTTGCTCATCTCATAAAGAGCGCTTGCGTACCAGATGGAGCCAACTCCAATACGGAAGCTATTGATGAACAGACAGCCGCGATAGCGAGAGCGGCCGCCAGCGTTTTGTTCAACTGCCGTCAAGTCCCGGGAGCGTGTTCTGATGGGACTATAAATTCCGACACTTTTACAAATTTTATCGACGCAGCCCTGAGCCTGTGTAAAGACAATGGCCGATTCGAACACGGGCAATATTACCTCGGTAAGATCCTCGCAAATTGCCCTGCTGATGCGGATGGGTCTTGGCCATGTTCCGCGCTACGACACATTCTTGAGCGTGTCGAATACGAGCAAATGCGAGCCGGTTTTTTTATAAGCACCGTGAACAACCGCGGCGGGACGACTCGAGGCCCATGGGATGGGGGCAATCTAGAACACCAGCTCGTCGAAAAATACAGCCGGTGGGCAGAGCACGCTCAATACGAGCATCCGAAGGTAGCGAGAATTTTGAGCAAGCTATCGAACTATTACCTTGAGGACGCACTTCGTGAGGATCACAGCGCGAATCTTCGCAAGGAGAGCTACTGATTGTCGGATACCTTCCTGCAATCGGTCAGGAAAGTCTAGGCGTGTCCTCACTCAAGCGACGTACATGGACCACCAACTCGTGTCTACGATTGGTCATCGACTCGATGCGTTTCGCTAAGCAAGAATCCAAGCACAGGGGATGACGATCGTTGCCCTTATGGAGACGGCGACATAGTTCGAAAATAGGCTGATATGTCGCCTTGCCAGGGAAATAGGACACTCGGAATTTCGGGATAATTATGCGCTGAGACTCCTGGCTACCAGATCTCATCTTGGGGGAACGTTACCGAACCGCGCCGCAGTGTATTGACCATGCGGCGCAAGTCGGCACAACTTTTTCTATTCAATCTGATCCAACTGGACATGAGCTTTTCCACGCACTCCGTAGGGTCCATCTCGATGCGTAAGATCTGGCTGTTGTTCTGTCTCAGTCTCGCTCTATTGGGATGCGCGAGTTCCACAACCGACCGCCTCCAACGACCATGGAAGTCGATCTTCAGAAATACCAGGGCACCTGGTACGAGCAGGCTCGTTTGCCGATGTTCTTCCAGCGCAACTGCGTGCAGTCCGAAGCCCGATATGGCGTGCTGGAGGACGGTCGCATCGATGTCCTAAACCGCTGCAAAGACCAATGATCACTGATAACGTGCTAGTGGCGGTACGATATCCTCATACTCAGGGAGCAAATCGTAAGCCTCCTTTATAACCGCTTCTCCATAGATACGTTCAAGCCGACGGACGATGAAATGCCCTCTGGCCATGCTTTGGAAATGGCCCATGAAAATGGCATTGATCGACGCCCCGCCGACAGCTCCAACGATGGGCAAGAGCTGAGCCGCCAATTTTTCGCTGTACTGCATGCCTAAAATCTCAACCACTTTTTTGATCAGGGCAACCACAGCGGGCGTCCCCTCTTTCGACGCTTCCTTGGCGACAAAATCTGCTCCTTTTTTTATCTGAGCAGCCAGAGCGCTACGCACAGCGAAATAGCCTGACTCTGTGGCGTCGTCGTTCTTCGACGTTCCCCCTAATGCGAAAACCTTAAGGCACTCCTGAAGTCCTTCTCCAGTCTTGATCACCTCGCCCTCGCTTCGCGCAATATCCGCAATCGAACGAAAAATGATTGTGGTTGTTACCGGTATTTCCAACAGCATTGTCCAAGGGCCGAGCAGCCCAGCAGTGGCTCCGGTGACGACCACAGCGCCCAAGTGCGTTTTGTTCCAGGATCGCTCGTCGGTCGAATCACCCATAGTCTTGGCGGCGATTCGCACGCATTTGAGCAGAGCACTCTCTAGAGTATCGTTGACACGTTTGCATGCGCCCTTAGGAAGCCTCTTGATTGCAACCTCGATAGGAGTTCCCAGCACATTCGTTAACTGAGCCACCAACCCTGGGTTCGCGAGGAGATTTTTGGCGTACTGCAACAAACGTCGATCTTCTGAAGCAAACGGTTTTACATTCGGAGGTTTCTTCATGTCAGAGCTTCATTTCGTGTATGGCTTCATGCATGCAGCGTAGACGTCTCTCAGCTGAATGACGCGAGGGAGGAAATCCAAATCATAATTTTTGGTGGGTGCATAACGCATCACATATATCTGTTTTCGAGTGGAGATAACCATCGGGCCTGTAAAAAATACTTAGTAACACAATCGAATGCCAGCATATTTTAAGAATTAAAAATCCTGCTCTGTTACTCGTTAGAGACCCAAAATTATATCCAACGAAAGAATTCATCCATCCAATAAAATAATGGAGACCGACTGTTTTGGTTATTGAAAACCAAATTCCAAAACACTTGCACATAGCAATTATATATTCTTTTCAGCTCTTACAAATCCAACCGTAAATATATTATTTTGAAACAGAATTCCGCCATTAAGCTAAGCTTTAACGAATTAATACCAGTAGAACGGCAGCAAGGATTTCTTTGGCATCAGCCGACAACAAAAGGACATTAGGCTATCAGTCCAGTTGGAGGTTATTGTGCGCTCGACTCTAATATTGATGCTAACGACGCTGACCTACCAAGCAGCTTCAGCCGAAAACTGCCCTAACCTGGTGTCTACGGCCAATGGATCCTTTGATCTTAGGGCGCACATTTTCAATTACGGAGACCGAGCGCTTCCAAAAGCTAGAGAAATCCTTGAGAACCGTCGCGCCCAGGGGTGCGCCGCAGCAAATAGCCTTGAATGTCACAATGCGATCGAACTCGCCGCTAAAACAGTTGACACCTTAACGGCCTGCAACACGAAAAAGATGCACCATATTCCTGCTCAATCACAGATACCTCAGTCGATTCAGAAAGATTCAATACAGAACCCCGTCCAAAAGGATACTGGTTCTTCCACAATAGCGAGGCAGAAGAAGGTCGAATCCCGCGATAAGAAAAATATTCCAGAGGAAGTTGGGGGAGCAAGTGGCTGCCCATACCTCACAAAATACTTACCCGGAGCAAATCATAAGCCTGACACCTACGTGTGTATAAATGGTGGAACAAGGAAATGTGAGCTTATGGGAAAAAATGAAAAACAGGAGATAATTTACGATTGGGTAATAGTTAGCGATACTTCCTGCGTTCACTTAGGCGACTGGATAGATATAGATCAAGTAGAACGTGACGCTGCCAACTCTCGTAAATCTCAATAACAACTCATTCACGGTGACTAGTCAATGGCCGGAAGTGGTTGTATAGAGTTACTGCTTTAGCAGCCAAGAGTCGGTCGCACCCCTCTGATATGCTTCTACCGTTCGAGAGATCCGCTGCATCCTAGTCCCACCAGAAAGCTACTTGATCATGTAACGGCCCTATCACTAGAGCTGCATCAAAAATTGCGCTTTTAGGACATGAACCAGGCTTATAAAAAACTTTAGCGTAAAAACACTTCTTAGAAACCACTCAATAGATGAAGTGCATCGTGAATGGGCCAACGCCGGGCCGCTGATCAAAGGGACTTATCGTAGACTCTGTTCAAATCCAGAAAAGTTTTGACCCTCGGCTTGCTGTTGAATCGTGCGTACCAGTTGATTACCTCAGCTTTAGCCTTTGGAACCAGCTCGTTGGCATTTTGCTCAACAGCAAGTGACGAATAGGGATCCCGTTGTGAGCTGGACGATAGTGCATGTGTAACTTCGCTCCAAACGGCATGCTTATATGTGTCTTCCATCGGGCCCGCAGCGTAGAGCCCCCAAAGAAGCACAGCTGAGGCTTTACTGCCATGGAGAAACGCGCTTTGGTAGTACTGCTCTGCAAGCCCTCCATCCGACTTATCTCGAGAATTTTGACAGAGCCTACTGAAGACGCCTCCTAGCATTTCCATTGATGACACTGAGCCCCTATTGGCAGCAGCTTGCAGCATTTTTATACCATCTGGCCGACTCTGAGGTACGCCGTTACCATTCAGGTAATCAACGCCTAAAAAGTACAATGCATCAATGTCCCCCGCATCGCTTGCCTGCTTAAAGTATTTCGCAGACTTCTCAGGATCACTGTTCCTAAATATTCCCCCAAGCCGCAACTGGGCTCGGTAATCGCCTTGGTCTGCAAGCGCGATGTAAGCCTCGGTACGCGCGGATCCCGAAGACATCTTCTCTGCCTGGTCAAACGACACTGGCTTACTACATCCAACGATCAAAATCGCTAGGATTAGCGCTAAGGCCGATCGCATTTTGACTACCTCATTGGCTACCTGATTGCCGTGAGTTTGAACCCTAAGTGCAGCTGTTTGCACTCTCCTCTACCCCATCAGAGTGCCTTTCAAACTGGCTAGACCTTGGTTGATGAAGCCTGCATTTTCTCCGATCACATAGAGGGCTCCGCGGACATTTTCTCCGACCTCAAGCGCGCCTCGTTCCTCGACATGGAGAGTCAGCTCTATCCGCTTCCTGCGTCAGCTGGTTTTGATAGGACATTATCTACAGAATACTCATCATTCATCGTCTGATTCCTTTCAAAAACTCAGCGTAGCAGTGATTGGACTGCCGGCTTCCTTAATCCTCGCAGCGACATCAGCCGGATAAGCGTTGCTGGTGAAGCCCGCCGACATTCCCGATTTTTTTGGCGAAGGCAAAGACACCAAACGGCCCACATATAATGGGCCGCGGGACTCGGTACAGTCACTGCTAGACTGGGGGTCGAAAGGCGTGCTTACCGTAAATCCGCGAACCTATTTCCACCAGCTCACAGCGTTGGTTGGATGGATGGAGCAGCCTGCTGCGGCTGTCGCATTTGCCCTACCAAACGCTAATCTTAGACACTCTGTGCACCCTTAGCCTCTAAGCTTCAAGGGTAATCAAACACTGCGCCCGTAGAAAAGAGCTTCTCATCATTGACAGTACGAACCGGACGAATCCTATGCGGCCAACCTCAATGGTGCGAATAGCTTTAGCAATGGTCGACTCTCTGTCTTCTTTATCGAACGGAAATCTCCTTTATGTCTCTCCTCGGAATCTGTCTAAGTACGCCACCCGGTAATTCTTTCACCCGTCTGGAGCATGTGCATTCGACTGCCGCTACGCGTGTGCCTGAAAATCTCCCTCTTAAAGGTGAAACAGCCGGCTTGGGAGCTACATGTTAAATCTAACCACATACGCCTGAGGCGCTAGCGGACGCTCGAACAAGACAACAAGTCGATTACCTTTCCTATGGTAGCTTCGCTATTGTGATCTTCTTCTGAGGCGGCGAATGAACCCCGTGGCGGAAAAATTTCCCTGACCAACGACTCAGGGACGCTTTTTAGTTGTTTGAGCCAAACGAATTCATCTTGGAATACCTGACGGATAACCGCATCCTCGTCCGAGTCTACATCATCAAAAATGTACGCAGTGGGCAACTCAACTTTAGAGACCGTTCCAGCTGAGCTGGCAACTTGGCTGAAGCTGCACATGATTGAACCGCAACCATTCGGATAATCGTACTGCGTCAAATGCGGTTTCAAGTCCCAGAGCAAAGCGCCTGAAGGCAACCGTAGCTTATCGGCGAGTACGAGGTACGATCCCACGCTCATTTCGCAGATCCCGACGATGCTGCCATTTATCCTAAGGCGCTCCAACTCTTCGGCAATCCTAGGCCGGACTATCTCCAAGCTAACTCGGAGACTTTCAAGCTGCGAGCGACGGTAGGCAAGGTGATCCAATTCACGCGTCAGCCGGCGTGCCTCCTTTTCCAAGTTGAGCTGCTCACGAACAATAGCGGCTTGAGAAGGCTGCCGCTTTTTTTCGAGCAACGCTGCTAGCTCGCCTCCACTAACCGCTTCGTGAGGATGGAGGTCTTGATTATCTCGTAAATATTGCAGCAGGCGTGTCCAGCAACTGATATCGAACCACTCGCTAGCACCGTCTATGCTCCCGCCACTTGCAACCACCTCAAGAGGGTTCACGCTGGCAAAGCGGAAGGTACGATGGAGGATTTTTTCTAAGCTATATGCATCGGTTTCCGATCCTAAGCGCAGGCCGAGCGATAGTTGGAAATCGACTGACTCCCACCGGAAACTCCGCGCTCTCGCGAGTATGTCGTTCGCTTTGCCTATCTTGAATCGAGGATGCTTCAGGTCTCGCAAGATGTAGACGTGGGATACCAAATGTCTTTCCTCATAAGTCGTGCGCTTAAGACTTGGAGCATACACTCAGTCATCCTTTTCGGCAGTTGCTAGCATCGTTGATCGCAGAGAGCGGCAGTGTGTGATAGTAGTTGGAAGAGAACGGAATTGAATTACGGACCATTTTTGGAGCAGTCTTAGTGGCCAGCCTCTGATCAAGCACTCTTCTCTCGGGCAGGGTATAGCCTATCTTCATGCAGCCCGAGCGACATTCCTATTGACCACGACATAGCGTTTCGCGAGGGCTGAATTATCACTGGAGAGGCATTTCAGAATTCGCATTTATTGCCGATATCTCAGTTTTGAGGCTGCATTGATAACTAGTATTAGGATACCAAACATGAAACTACATCACAGTAAAATGTTGAGTATGGCGCGAAAGCTGGAGCTTACACATCCGACATCAAAATCCGGTTTAGATTTTCAAGAATGGCACAATATTTTTAAGGGCCTCGCAGACAACAACCCTCTTGATCGATCAATTACTGAAGCCGCAACTTGGCTTGGCAATCATTTCAAACGCATTTCATTAACACGGCAGCACTATAGGTTAAAATCTGACGAAACCTTAATCTTGAAGGACTTTTTTCACATTCATCTGGCAGCTGCAAATTATGGATTCGCGCAAGTGTCAGCGCAGCAGCGGCGCTCACTCAATCCTGACGATAACCCCTCGCTTGAGAAAATGATTGCTTTCAAGTCAAACCTCACGCAAGACGGCGCGAGTGTCCATGCAAACCAACTCGTAATGATGAGACTCGATAGTATATGCCTTGCAATTTTTGAGGCACTGGATAACAGAGATAACTTATCAGAAAAGTATAAAGCCCCCGCAGACGATCCGGCAGGGGTGGACAAGATGGAGTTTTTACTCAATGATTTGAACTGCACTCAGTTGTACCATAATGGCTCAGTCATTTGGCAGGAGATTCTTTATGGAGATGCGTACTTCTCGTTCATACCAGGTAAAAACATAATCTTCGTTTCCAAACTAAACGATTTGGGAAAAATGAAAGCTATTTGCGATTATCGCAGAGATCATCAAAACGGTACTGTTTCAATTCAAACCAACAATTTGATACATGACTCGATTGCATACCTAGGCCCCGCCGGACCAAAGAAATTTATAAAACATGATCCAAACGGAATATTGATGGCACGTGAAGTTGAATCTTTTGACGAAGCATTCAAGCGATACGTCAACGGAAGGTGGGTTGAGCAGTATTTCGGTATAGAAAAGCATCTCTTTGAGATTATGGAAGTAAAATGCCCTGAGGATCTCAATGGTCAGACATACTCAGTACGAGACATCCTACTAGTATGGTTCCACCTGTCACTAATTGCCCATCAAATATCTGATGCACAAAGCGATAGATCCATCGCAGATATTACGGAGCTGCTTGAGTTCTGCGTTTGGTTTAAGCGCGAAGAGCTGATACAAGCCCTAGAAGAGGTCACACCATTCGAGGAGCCTTTAATCGACTCAATATTAAATTTCCTCACCTACAAGGCCGCACAACTACAAGATGATCTCTGGCTGAAGCCGCTACTCGAAGTTGAGGAAGAAATTGCATTATCTACCAGTTCGCTACTCTCGGCGAGTCTGCGCAGAAATGTGGATATGTGGTTACCGTTAGTAGACCCTAAAGCGCATCTTCGTGGGGGCCACTTCGAGAAACACATGGTAAAAGTAATGGAGGCATGTGGTTCTGGGGATAGCCCTATCGGTAAACACTTGAAATGGACTGGCGCCGTCGAACTGGCCTATGGTGGTACGGGAGAGGAAGTAGATCTCACGTTCAGCTTCGGGAAAACCATTGTCGTGGTGGAGTCACGTAGTCGAAGGATACCGATTACTCCTTTGGACTATCATAATGCTCTCCACGAAAAGAAAAGTGGCATATATAAAAAGGCTGACCAGGCAAACAGAAAAACTCAGTATGTGCGGACTCATCTAGCGAAATTTTGCGCGGAGCACTACCCTCACCTGGTCGACTACCTGGATGAAGTGGTTGTACATCCACTAGTGATCATAAACGATCAATTCCATGCGGGCTTTCCTGTCAATGGTACGCCGGTGTTAGACGAGCACCTGTTGAAGCACTTCCTAGAAGACGGACGAGTAAAGTTTCTCGCGTCAAGCCCCGTAGACTACCGATACGCGGTGGTCTTGTACGAGAATTTAGAGCAAGCAGAACAAGTCTTCATGAGCTATGCGCTGTCTCCAACGATTGTTGAAGTACACGCCGCGTCGCTCAAGGAAATTCATAACGTTCATCAGATTGATGAGCGCGAAATCCCTATGCACTGGCATACATATGAAGTCGTTGAGCCAGAAAATGAGAAGCAGTCGCTCGCTATCCTCAGCAAACTTAGTGTTGGAAAACTCATTCATATGACTAGCAACCGGCCTTAGCCCCTGGAAGTGGTGAATCAACCATTTACCGCCATAAATTGAGATGGACGGAACAGACGGGGATGGGGTGCTTCTCGTCCGAAGAGAGGCCTAGGTTTTGCGTAATCTGAGCAGTCATGGCCATCCACGCCGCCTTCAACGACCACGGCTCCCTCATACATCCCAACGGTGACCGAACCGCCCAGCGCCCGTGCTGGGCGTAGCGTCCAATACGAAGAGTCCACTCTAAGATTTGAAACAGACCTACTTCACGGCGTTAAAGATGATGCACTGAAGCTTTCAATTCCTCTGATCCGGTCTCCGTGCCTGCGTGCCTCCGCTCTGACAGGGATTGATCATAACAACCGTCGACACGCCAGCTCTGCGCTGAAGCGGCAGGGTAAGATCACATGTCTCTGTTGGTGGCTTCAAAAACTCAAAAAAGCCATTCACCATGATCCGAACCAGGCGTCCGCAACCTCTAAAAATAAAGTAAGAAACGAACTCGTCATAAGCTCGCAATAAACGCCCGTATTTCCGGGTACATTCGGGGAAACGCATGACAAAAAAAATACTCGAAGAGCGGGGATTGTTCTGGTGGCACGATGATCCTCTGCCGACGGATCAATTCGCTCCGGACAGTTCCGTTGTTGGCACTCTGACCATTGAAGAGAATGGTGCGGCGTACCTTGAACTAGATGGCTATTTCGCAAACAGTAAAGGTGGCCCGATGGCGGTCCTGGCCGCGCACGGACAGCAATTTCCGTTGGACAAAGCCATCCAAGGGAAGCTGAAGGCTAGCGGCCGGAACGTGTTGTTGTTAGGTCTGCGACGACGCGGCGGGCAGTTCAGATCTCACGGCATTTCACACGAGGGGTTCGCCGCCTTGAATTGCCTCGTAACGGATAAATCCTTTCCTCCAGCCAAACGTCCTCTGCGATTTAGCGCGCTTGATGTCGAGCTAACCGGCCTTGAAGAGTGGTTGGGGCCGGGCAACATTGAGGTGAAACGAACTCGGAAAAGTATCTGGGCCAAACACCGGGTGCCCAAGGCCGATATCCATGAGTTGGACGACGGCACATTGACGATGCGTTACGACATCACTGGTCCGTGGACTGGAGGGTCTACTCATCACATAGACAAGCTAAACCTAGTGGAAAGGGTAATCCTTCGGATCAAGCTGAAGCGCGCGCGCACGCTGGCAGAAATGCGGGAGGAATATGCGCGGTTGCAGGAGCTATTCATCCTTCTAACCGGAACAACATTCTCGCTGGAATGGCCGCAGTTGGTTATCGGGAAGGTAGCCTACCGTTATTACTATGAAGGGTTCGAGCGATCATCCAAGGCTCCAACATACAATGAATACTGGGTCAATTACACTCAGGTCAAGAATAACTTCGGTTCGATCGTGACCGCAATGCGCCGTAAGCGAGAGGAGTTCGGATCAGGGTTTTATCTCTATCTAGGCATTCGGCGCGGCATGAAGATGTATGTAGAGCACCGATTTGTGAACCTGATCTGGGGGCTTGAGTCATTGCACCGCAGAAAGAACAAAGACAAGGTTAAAGAAACCAATCTCGATGCCAAGATCAAGCGGATACTGGATCAGATCAGTGGCAGTAATGACAAGCGATGGCTCGAAGGCAAATTGAAGCACGCGGGCGAACCGTCGTTGAAAGAACGATTGATGGATGTTCTTCTTGCATTGCCACTGGGCTTCGAGCGCAAGCGGATGGAAGTCTTCTGCAAATCCTGCGCAGACCGTCGGAATGACATGTCGCATTTCGGCGGTCAGCGGGAAGGAAGTGATTACCGAGAATTCATGCTGGATCTCATGAAAAAATCGGAAGCTCTCGCGTATCTTTATCACGCTGTGCTGTTGCACGAAATTGGCGTCGATGTCGCGATGATCAAAGCAAATCTTTTGGAACATGGACCGAACGCGTACCTTCCGAAAAGTGTACTCCGAGAGGTTGGGTTGCTGCCGCCTGACGAGGCGAATATCCCTAAGTCGGATGCGTAGTTCATCACCGATTGCGGCCGGTAGCGGCTCACCAGTCTTTTCGTAGATACCTGCCAGCGCATAATTTGGAATGACTTAGCAGACCGAGGTCATTACGCTTTCTATGAACTCGAGTTCTGCTTACTTGGACTGTAGCTGAACGACCGCTCCAATTTGGTCAGGTGTCCCGGTCACGATCACCAAATACCTATTTTGGTCAGGCACGTCGTTCTGTACGATCTGGCGAATTGGACCAACCGCATTAACGACTGCCGCACCTGCCGCGTTGGTCGTGAAAGCAGACAGAGGTTGAAGAGGACCGGTACCGTCGGATTGGTTGGACATTGCCAAGATATAAGGCTGCTTTGGCTCGAGCCCGGTCACAGCAGCCTGCACTACCTGAATCAGCCCTTGATTGAATAGCGCGACGCTGCTGGGAGGCTGATCAGCCGTTTTACCTACGGCATGGAGGCTGAGGTGCGCGGCCTGCCCCGCGACACCTAGAGGTTTGAGATTGTCGGTACCCGTCCCCTTCGTCACGGCATTCGGCACATAGGCAATAGCCTGGGGAGCTTGGCCTATAGGAATATTGGCCACCACTTGGTTGGTCAGTGTATCGATCACCGCATAGGCGTCGGCATTTTCCAAACCTACGTAGACCCGGGTTCCGTCGCCAGACGGCCACACACCGTGTGGAAGATTGCCAACGGGAATCGTCGCAACCTTCTCAAAAGTTTCCGTGCGATAAACCTGCACCTGATTCAGCCCACCAACGGTGATGTAAGCAAATGAACCGTTGGCGTTGATGACCAGATTGACGTGGTTGGCGATCGGACCAACATCCAAGGTCTTCAGCGGATTGAAAGGTGGCGTAGCCTCGAAGACCTGAACCTTACCCGTGTCCTTCAACGTGAACCAAACCTGTTTGCCGTCAGGAGAGGCGGCGATGTTCGGGCAGAACGGACTTACCTGAGGCACTCGACCAACAATTTCGTGGTCGGCTACTGAAACCACTACGGTCTCCGGAGTGAAGGAGGAACACACGTAACCGTACTTGCCGTCTGGTGAAAATATCTGCATGCCAGGGCCTACTGGTGTCTTAATCCTCATTTTCTCCTGGTAGGTTTTTGCATCGATCACAGACACGTAATCCTCGCCCCGCACCGTGACCCAAACTTCCTTGCCATCTGGCGTGAAAAACGCTTCGTGAGGCGCGCGGCCAACGTAGGTCTTGTGCTTAATGGAGTTGGTTTCAGTATCGATAAACGTCACCGAATTGGTGCCGACTGAAACCGCAACCAATGTCTTGTGATCAGGTGAGAAACCAAGGCCATGCGTCAGCACTTCCCCACGGTAGAGCGGGCTGAGGTTTGTTGGTTGGGGATCGCCCAAGGTAATCACACCGAGCACTTTATTATCGACAGGATCGGTTACTGAGACGGTGTTCGAGAACTGCTCTGCCGCGTACATACGGTCTTGATGGGTAATGGGGATGTCCTGCGCAGATGCCTTTCCAGGTATCTGCCCAGCAAAGCTAGCTAAGGAACTGAACAGCAAAATTGGGGTGATCAACGCTAACAAGACCGCTGGAAGCTTCATGAGGATCTCTCCTGCTCTTTCACAGTTATGTGCACGCGTTTTAGGGTTGGGTCACTGCGGGAATCTGTGTGGGAGAAGCAACCGACGCTGGTAGCGGAGCACTAATGGCAAGGTGCATTGCGGCGATTTCCTGTTGCTGCTCGACGATGATTTCCTGGGCAAGGCGTCTGAGCTGTTCGTTTTTCCCATACTTAAGAAAGGCTATGGCCATGTCGATTGCGCCTTGGTGATGAGCGCTCATCATGACGACGAAATCATGATCGACATCCCAGGTAGGATCGCTCTCCATTCCTTCCATCATCCTTTCCATAGCAGCATTGTTTTCGCTAGTGAAGGAAGTCTCTGCACTCGAGTGGCTGGACGAATCAGCATGCTCCGTAACGTCATGGGCAAAGGCTTGAGCAATCAGCAGGCAGGAGGAAAGAATTAAGAGGCTCCGACTAAATCTTTGAGCTAAAAAGATTGGCATGACGGCTCCTCAATTTGAGCCCCACAGGTAGGACGGTAGTGGAGGCCTTTTCTTCGCGCCGCGAAGATCTGCTCCATATGAAAACAACCTAGGAGGAACGTGCTTTTCAAAAGTAATCCTCCACGTTTGCGGTTTGAGTAGAGCGCAAATGGAGCCATGGTCGGAGAACGTTTTTACCAAACCGGACAATGTTCATAACGCCGGCAACATTCTTTGTCTACGGACAGAAATCACAATGATCACCACCCTGGACAAAATAATGCCTAGCCCTATCCGCAGAGTGCTGAATTAAGAAATCCGAAATGTGATGTGGCCACCCTAGAGAAACCGGAAGCATTGTTAGACTCGCGACACGCGTCCGAAGCGTGCCGATCGGCGATTCGGAGTACTCTCCAATACTGGCAGCATTCCCCTTATGGGGGCATCGAGACTACCCGCTACGCGGAAGCTGCCCAGCCTTCTCGTTCGTACGGCAGCCACGCAGTTGTGCTCAATTAAGGGCGCCAGTCAGAGGGTCGCCAACATTCAAAGACAGCAACGGCACTCCCTGATCAGCTTGTAACGACAGCGTGATCAGTTGGGCTGATGCCTTGGCCCTGCGGGTCACTCGAATTTCCGATCCAGTGATCACTAGGCACGTGAACGCAGTAATATCTCTGCTTGGAATATTTTAAGACTTACTGAGCGAAGCGTTGAGGAAGCTAAATGGGACAGCAAGACGCACAGCAAGTGTGTTTGAACGGACACCAGATAACAGATTCTTACCACCACTCGCCCGATTTTCGGCAGAGGCACTGCTCTCAGTGTGGCGCCGAAACAATTCATAAATGCCAAGTTTGTGGGACGGAAATTCGTGGCGACTACCACGTGGATGGATTCATATCTTTCGGAGACTCCACCCCCGTCCCAACGAATTGCGAAGGATGTGGTGCGCAGTTCCCTTGGACGAAGAAAAAGCAGGAGCTGATCCAAGCTTCAACCGATCCTAGCGGGGATGGGTTCAAGCTCCTCGAACATATATGCAGTAGGTTTCATCTAGTTGCGAAGCAACTCCGAAGCAGGCACGCCGACCGGAACTCGCTCCTAGTCGCTGATGAATACGACGTTCAGGATCTGCTCCATGCGCTGCTGAGGCTGCATTTCGACGACATTCGTCCTGAAGAGTGGACTCCCAGCTATGCAGGCTCCAGCTCGCGAGTGGACTTCCTACTTAAGGAAGAACAGATCATCGTCGAAGTAAAAAAAACGAGGGAAAGCCTCAAAGCAAGACACGTCGGCGAGCAACTCATTGTCGACATAGAGCGCTATCGAGCGCACCCCGATTGCAAGAGACTGATTTGCTTTGTGTATGACCCGGACGGCTGGGTCAGCAATCCTCGAGGCCTCGAAAGCGATTTGAACCGGAAAGATGAAGACCTCGAAGTCAAAGTCCTTATCGTCCCCAAAGGACACTAGGCCTAGCAGATCCTTAACAACCCAAGCGGTGAAGTCAATTGCCCGCTTGGCACTTGACGGTTGAGGTTTTGGACGAGACGTAATAATCGATTATTAAGCACATAAGGCGCATTACTGACGTTAATCAAGTTGGCTACTAGGTTGACTCGAGCTGACGCAACCGCGAGGCTTGCCTTGAAGTCTTCGCGATAGCGGCTGGCAGTGCATACTAGTCTGAAAGTCGCCATGGGAAAATGGAACAGCGGGAGGCCCGCACTGTGAGTAGGCGATCCAGACTCCTCTTCTTGACAGGTTTGATGGGCTGCGATATCTAAAGCAAAAGGATTCAACAACCCCAGCGATAAAGGAAGTCGACCATGAGTATCAAACCTGGCCCTAAAAGAACAAACGAGGATGGCACTCCGGACAAGCGGCAAAGAGTCACGCCTGAAAAGCAAAAGGAGCATCCAAAACTGAAGCCCCATAAGCATAAACCGGGGGAGTAGGATTAAAAGGCGGCTCACTAGAGCCGCTTTTTATTAGTACTCGAATATGCCAGCCCACATCACCTCAACGAATACTCGCGCAGATGTGTACGAAAGGCACATAGCATCATCGGCATCGTTATCTAAGCGCTCAGATGCAAGGCAAATAGAATTTTCTTTGTAGTCAGGCTGGAGGTGCCGGGTGGTTAGCTCCGGCTCTATGCAGGCGATACAGAGGGCATAACCAACGGATCTTTCTGCGGTCAGTGGAAATTAGACGATCGGTCAGCTTGTTCCAGCTAATGGTTGCGTAAGAACCCGCTTTTGTCCGCTCCAAAATACGCTGAGGCACGCGATTGCGCTCTGCACCACCTACCCGCGATCCGGGTCTCCCATACCAGCACTGTGCTACCATTCATAGCTGGCAGCCGACGTCAAAGCGTTCGGCTTTTCAAGTTCCTACGGACGAACCTAGCATGGATGATCGCACGTCATTTTCACCTCAGACCCCGAATGAAGCCGAGCCTTCAAAACCTGTGGTGAAGCCGCTAGTTGTTTTAAACGCATGTGCAGCAAAATTTTTCAAGAAAACGCTTGGTGGTTTGACCTTTTACGATAGCAACAAGGGCAACAACTGGGACCTCAGCTCCCCGGTATGCGTTGATTTTGTAAATCGCATCGGTAAAAAATTCTCCAAGAGCGGGAGAATTTATGGCTATGTTGATCCCGACATGCTTTCCGCTGCTGCCAACTTTTCAAAGTACGCCAGCGACCTAGAATTCGACACGTTTGTTAATGGCGTGATGGACCGGATCTGTGACGAGGCAAACGACCCAGCCCGCCGCTCACTGAATGAAGGCTACGTGGTATTTTCGCACTACCAAGATTACCGGCAGGTCGATCATCTGCTAATTGTCATGCTGGGCAAACAGGCTGGTTATGACTTCGACAACGACAACAGCCTCAACCCGAAAGATACGGAAAGCCTGAACTTGCAGGACTTCCGCCAAGCTGCCTGCATGGATTTGACAGAATTCAAGAAAGGCTTCCCTAAAAATACAGGTGACTCTTATCTGTACTTCATTAAAGGGAATTCAAAAAGCGAGTTCTTTACGGTCGCACTGGGCTGTTCTGACTCGATCCCTGGAAAGGTCTGCGTTGATAACCTGAAAAGCGCACTGGGCGCGTACCTCCAAGAAGAGGCTAATGCCCTATCCTTCACAGAAAAACGCAAAATTCACAAGCGCGTAGTCGAATATATCGAAAGCAAAGCGGGCGAACGCGTCCACCTTTCAGAAATTCAGCACGTCATCAACAAGTGCCTGAATGAGGATTCGCCGCATCACGGAGGGCTGGTCAAATTTATTTCAGAAAACTCTGATCGCTTCAAGGTAAGCGAAGAGTTTCAGCCTTCGGGCATCACTGCGAAAAGCATGGCTTTCACCAATCTTAAGCTCCCCTCTGGAGAGTTTGACGGGCGCTTCAAGCTGGACGCTGTGACCGTCGGCGAGAGTGATGCAGACCTTAGCGTCGATAAGGATTTCGTGTATCTGAAGATAAAGCTGCCCATAGAGGTATCAAACCAGCTCAGAAGCATCAACGCTGTTAGTCAGGCCTCGGGCCCAGACGATGCTTGATCGCATATCTCTGGTTGATGACCAGCTCATACTCGACACGCGTTCGGTTGGTATAGGGGAGGTTTTTGCGTTTCTGAAAGAGCATGGGTGCCATGGCCCTGAAAAATTGGAGCTGCTTGGTACAGATCTTTGCCTCTTAACGCCTTCGGCCTGGGACGCCTCTTTCGTGCCTTTTTTTGCCAACACCGAAGATATGTGGCATGCAGTACGCACGCGTAGCAAAAAGCCAGAATACCTCCACATTATCGGAATGGGCGAGGACCAGCAGGCCTCAGTTTCGCGACTGATAGACCTGTACTTTCTACTTAGAGACACGCTCAAAACACTTTGCCATAGCGAGGGGGATGACGGTCAAACCCATAAGTACATTTTCTTCAGTTCGAAAGAATCGCTTCTTACAAAATTAGAAATCTCCTACTTGATGACATGCGATGAACTGCTGGCTATCCACATCGGGGAAAAGGATTTAAAAGACGCTCAAAAAATGCATACGGCGGTTATGGCCGATGAGGATGTTCATTGTGAAGAACGCCGTCACGTCATGCGCGAAACGCTGACGGAGCTTTTGAAGGACGAGAAGGACTGCAACCTTCGACTGATAATGCAATCTGCTTCAAAGTTCTACAAGAAGTACAATGAACGCTATAAAGTGTACGTCAGTAAATTTTCAGTAAACAAAATACTGACTGAGATCGAAAGTGATTGTGTTAGCTTTCTGGGCAAAGTTCAAGATGCCATTATGGCTCAGCAGACCAAGGCATTTGCTGTCCCAGGTGGTATTGTAGCTGCTGGCGCCATTTTAAAACCGGCCACAACCACATGGGATTACCTAGTCATACTCGTCGGCTTGATCATTTCGACCTGGATGATAGTTTCGCTAAACAATAACGTCATTAGGCACATCAATTTACTCGCGGATGAGTTCGACCGTTCCACTAGAAAGTATGATGATATCGTCGTTGGCGTAGACGAAATCCACGAAAAAATTGAAGCTTCTCGTGTGAAGCTCTCATCCTCTTCCGAGTCTGCCAAGTCAAAACTTCGGATCCTAACGCGAGTGTGCTGGCTAGTATTCATACTTGTAAGCTTAATTATGCTTAAACGCTTTTTAGAGACTTCTTAGCGGGAAACGGTAATACCAAACAAGCATCTCTATAGTTTTCATAGAATCTGAGTATCCGCATAACGACACATCATTGAAGTATCTTAATAATCCATATATACTTAAGAAAATCAATTTGACTTCTTATGAAATGACCAAAACCACAGAGCATGATGTTGCCAGCTACATCCTTGATAAAACTGGCGAAATATCGGCAATGAAGCTACAAAAACTCATTTATTACTCGCAAGCCTGGGCCATGGTTTGGGATGAGTGCGCACTTTTCGACGCAGATTTTGAAGCCTGGGCAAACGGGCCGGTGTTGCCATCGATCTACGAGATTCATCGAGGCCAATTTTTGGTCGATAAGTCGATGTTTCCCAAAGGTAATCCGAAAAACCTCGATGAGGATGCGCGAGATACCATCGACCAAGTTCTTAAGGTATATGGCAAAAAGACTGCTCAGTGGCTCAGCAATTTGACCCACGAAGAAGCCCCATGGAAAAACGCCCGAGGGGATCTTGGCCCTTTGAATCGCTCAAACACGGTGATCGAAAAGGGAAGCATGCATGAGTACTATTCGGGGCTATAACCGTGGCAGGAAGCAAGGCTGAGAAAAGGGAAGAACGACGGGCTGCCAAGAATGAAAAAGCTCAGAAGCTGGCGGGCACAATCGACAAGAATGAGGCCAGTTCCAAAATCGTTGTGGTGCCCAACGATCCTCCGCGACCAAAGTGCCCTGTTACTCCCGAGGCTCGCAATGAAGTCTTGAAGGGCATGCCCAAGCTGGCTGACAAACCAGCCATCTACAGCTCGCGTATGACATGGTGCATTTCTGTATCCGATACAGAAGGCGACTGGTCATGGAAAGAGTCCAGAGCCTGGACGGAGGAGGAATGGACCACCGAGCTTAGCCGCGAACTTGAGCCTCTAAAACAAATGACGTGGTCTGAGATTGCCCGCCTTGAAACCGGAGAAGGCAAAAAACGGAAGCGTCGGAAAAGGCACCATCCCCAAGATGTGGCAACCATCACCCCAGAAGCAAAAGCTCGCTGGGCGACGCTGGAGCTTGATCAGTTTGATACCGCATATCGATTCCGCTTGGGTGGAACTAAACGAGCATGGGGATTCCAGTATGGGAGCCATTTCTACCTCGTTTGGTACGAGCGTCACCATAAAATATATCCCACTTTATAAGGGTTAGGTGCACATTTGTGCCCTACCTTACGCATGATGATGGCAGCTGATATATGACTCGCAACCTCTTCGCTCGGCCAGCTTGCCGCCGGATCTTGGCCATTGGCATTATTTAACGTTGATGAGCATACCCCTCCTCCCGCAAGCAAAATTCGGCAATCAAACCAGTCAGCAAGGTAGTCGATTGCCGTATTACCGTCGCAGTATTGGGTGTGGTGATTTACTCGGTGCGTGAAGCTAGCGCAAGCTCTAACATACTCACAATCTTTTTATCCAATCGACATAGTGGAGACTTTTCATGAGTCAGCATCCATTCCATCGGATATTCCCCCATTGGGTAAAGCTCGTCCTCAATCAAAATCTCACCCCACCTATTGTATCCGATGTACGGGATATCTATGTATTGAACATCACACTTTTTACCATTCAACGAAAAGCGGACTTCGTGCATTAAGCAATCAGATTTTGAAATCTCGAAATATCCCGTTTTGGCGATAACTTCAATTGCATCCTCTGGGCTAAGACCTATCACCCCTTCAAACTTTAATCCTTTCCCTGCATAAGATCGACTAAAGTGTTCAAAGCATTCGGCGACGTAATTAGTAATAGCAGCATCATTAGAAATATCGCCATCGAACACTGGACAGGTATGAAATGAATAAACACTACTGCGCAGCTTTTCCATCAGTTTCTCTACGACTCTGAACCTAGCCTTGGCAAAAAATTCTTTACCCTTTGGATCTTTATCATAGAAAGTCACTTCCACTTGATCTTTAATATCAGATTCATGAATTAGTGATAGAGGTATTCTCAGCTTGAAATTGTGATGACTGACGGCATTGCGCAGGCGCGTGACAACTCTAAGTATTGGCGGATTTTTAACCGCTTCATCTTCAATAATATCAAATTCGCTTAAGTACCAATCGGATTTGAGCTTATCACTGATCTTGTTAGGGATTTTATCTGATGCTATTTCCTTTGCGATGCCCAAATTAATACTCATATACGCTGCCAAGGCCCCTAGCCCCATCGGGAACTTTAAGTTTCGAATCGCCTGTTTTTCATTTGGGTTATCCTCCCTCCCACCGACCACCCTCGGATAGTCATCATGTGTATTAATCAGGCCAAGGTCGTTTAGGAAATCTTTGTATACACTTAAAAGAGAGCGATGCTGTTGCCCCGGGTCGAAGATTGCTGCTTGGAAAAACTCTAAAAATCTTATGGTCGAATGATAGCTAGTCATCAGATCTAACGCTTCACGCT
Organism: Pseudomonas helmanticensis; assembly: GCF_900182985.1. Lineage (NCBI taxonomy): Bacteria > Pseudomonadati > Pseudomonadota > Gammaproteobacteria > Pseudomonadales > Pseudomonadaceae > Pseudomonas > Pseudomonas helmanticensis. The sequence continues at coordinate 720,801 of NZ_FXUY01000002.1, forward strand.
TTGGATCTAATTCATCTTCTTCAAAAAGCGTCTTAAATGACATGTTTATGCACCTCAGAAATAATTACTATGTTAATATTGAATGATCATACAGCTCGCCATAGAACTATCATGGATAGACTTAATCAAATCCAAGCAACCGACGGCGCAATATCATTATGATATCATAGCAAGCATCTTTCAACCGCTCGGAAGGTCCACCTACAGTAAAAGCGAATGGGCAAGACTTGTGACTCTCCAGCTAGATAGATATCACCCCGTTTAAGGTCGGCAATCGTACATTGAGACCGTCACCTGAATAGGTGGGTGATTATTGCAGCAAAACATTATTATGCCGTTGCAAGTTGGGTGCGCTGGGAAAGGCTCAGGGGTACGAGTCAGGTTCATTCAATCGTGCAGGCTAGTTTGAGTTCGGGTTTGATGCATCGCCGCTAAATGGCAAGAACACGTGGTTCAACAAAATATGGAGAAGACGATAGGCATTGCGAATACCATCGCGACCGTAAATATTGAACAAATAAGCCGCGTTGCCCAGCGCCCCCACAGCGCCCCTGAACGCCTTTTACTTTTGGATCGAAACGGTGAGCAGCACGAATAAGTAAGGAACACTCGACGGGGGTCATAGTCGGCATGCGTCGGTTCGAATGTCCTACGCCCGCTGCGCGAACCCACCATATCCAATGGGCTCGCGCGATATCCGACGTCTTCAGCCTGCCTGGTGATTACGTCCTTGCCCCTGAGCATTCACTGCTATTGCTGCCTCCACAGCAGCTTGAGCAACATTCGCAAGCGCCGCTGGCATAGTTCGGAGTTGCAGCTGATTCATTGCCTCAAGCGTCTCTACGATGATACGAACCAGGTGTTGATCATAATCATCGCGATTCGCCTCCTCGTGGATACCTTTATTCAGGTAAAGCCACACATTGGATGGTGCCGGCACCCCCAAGACGGCTCCGAGCCCCTGCACAACACCTGGCTTGTCTGGATGTATGAAAGTTTTTGAGTCATCGAGACGTTTTTTCAGCGCTTCACAAAGGTTGCGCAAAGCAGGCTCAGCGCCGCGACCTGCCAACGGAACAGTCAGCATTCCAAGGTCGTTTTTACCGAGCCATTTCCACACCCTATCCGAAAACACCTCAAGGTTCTGTCTGGACGCTCCTAGCGCATTTCGCCAGTCCCCCATATCCAATGCCGCACGAGCTTGCGCGAGATAGTTGAAGGTATGCTCATTGCCCTTTACCCGCGGGCGATAGTCACCGATGTGCGGCATGAAGTAGTACGCAGTCCATTCCTTTGACTCGACATGATTTTGCAGATCCTTAATAAACTCGCTGCTATGGCACGTCACGATGATCTGGGTATTTGCAAACCGATCGCTCTGGAAGACCGCTTCGCGGATCCCCTCGCGGTGTTCAGTGTCAATTGCGTTGATCGCATCGTCGAAGATAATGGTGGGAGCTTGAACGTGTAAGGCTTTTGCAAGAAGGATGGCGACGCCAAGACAACGCACGTGCCCCTCACTGAGCACATGAAGCGCATCGACTTTTTTCTGCGCCGCTGCACAGAAAGAAAGCTCAATCCGGCCTTCTTCATCGGTGGGTAAATGTAACGCAGCGAGCTTGTCGCCTTCGTGATCCCGACGGTTAAACTCGTTGTAGATTTCCAGAGCAGTGGTATTCAGGCCCGCAATCAGCGTTCCTGGCAGCTCAGCTCGAAACTGCCTCAACAGCCGCAGAAAATCCTCGTAAGCCGCCTTGATACGCCGATCAAATGCCACTCGGTCCGACTCTTGCTCAGCGGCCTCAATTAGCGCAGCGTTAGACTGATCAAAAGCCTCAATTGCCTGACGGGTTTCTGCTATCTGCCGCGCTAGCTCAGCGCGCCGTGCGGTGAATCCCGCGGCGATTTGACCCGCCCGCACAAGTAGTTCGCGCTCGTTTACCAGCCCCTGACGCGACGCCAATAGTTCGTTAGTACGTACGTCACAGGCCTCATATTCGTTCGCCATGTCGACAATCTTTTGAGCGATGCTCTTCCCATCAGCTCCCGTCGTGAAACTTGGCCGCCACCAAGCTACGCCATGATCTACTCCCGGGGAATGCAGATGACGCACTCGCTCATCCTGATTGGCGGCGGTTGCGCCGATGCGTTGAGCGAAAGCGTGGAGAACCGCCTCGAGACTCCGCGACGCGGTATCCCACGCTCTACGAATCCCCGCTTGGTCATTTTGCAAGGCAGCTAGTTCTCTAAGCGCATCTAATCCGTCTTGCGCGTGGGTATAGGGGTTTCTCGTAGCATGGAAGTCACCGTGCAAAGGCGTTCCGCAAGCCGGGCAGTTATCCGGCGTGCCCTCCTGTAACTCGAGCAAAGCGTTGTAGAGGTTGAAAAAAGAAGTCTCTCCGGTTTTCTCCGCGAGCCGCGCGCTAACTTGCTCAAGCCGAATGTGCTCGCTCTCAGCGGCACGATAAGCCTCTACCAGTGCTGAACTACTTATGCCAAATATAGGCGGAGTGGGAGCATCTAACTGAGCGTTTAAGATCTGAAGGCGGCCGGGAGCTTGGTCGTTACCCAGCATTTCTAGAAGCTGCGTGTATGAAAGTCCGGGTTTGAACGCTTCGGCGTAAGCTGCCTCCTCTGCCTCAAGGGCTCGAATCGCCGATGCCTCCCCATCCACTGTTTCTTGGTCGCGTTGGAGCGCCGCGCGGCGGGTATTCAGACCCAATTCGTGAACAGACACCAGGCTCAACTGGCTGTCCAAGGACTCATTGAAATGGCTCACGAAATCATGAAATTGCTGCATGCCGAACAAGGATGCAATCAAGTCCTTCTTCTCACCGGCTGTCTTTGCAGCGATTCGCGAGAAGTTTTCTATACGATTCTTTTCGATGAAGCAAAAACGGTAGGCTTCCGAATGTGGTACCACCTGTGAAACTTGGCCTGCAACGTCCAGCACAGCTAGCGCGGGAGATTGGAAGCGACCTTCGTGGACGTTTGCGAAATAACGCTGAGGTGTAATGCGCTTAGCTGAGGCCTCATCCACAGTGCCCAGAAGCGAAAGCTCCAGAGCCTCGCACAGACTAGTTTTACCGCTTCCATTAGGGCCGTAAAACATCGTGATTCGACGGGGAAACTCGAACGTCTCTGGGACACGAAATCCCCGAAAGGGGCCTATTGTCAGACTGCTCAACCCGCTCCACTGCCAAACGTTGGTGCGGAGGATCCTTGCCCCTTCCGGAGCGTCACAGCTCACAGTCGTCAGACCCTCACGTGCAATCACGACTAGCGCTACTGAACGCTTACTCTGCGTCCGAGGACATGCTGCTACTCGGTCGAAATTCTCTTCTACGAGATTTGCTAGCCGCCTGGCATCTTCCGATACCCCGCGCTCTGCGCGGTGAAGCCACCCAAGGAACTGCTGATAGTCATGTCGAGCGGAACTCATACTGCCTTTCCCCAATAAGTATGAAATCGTCAACTGTTATAGCTCGGAATTTCGGAGTCGGCAGTTGCTCAAGATGACTATTTCCCAAGGACGCGCTCGCTGCGAGTTTTTATCAATTTTTGAAGGAGGGGAATCCTGTCGAACGTTAACTACGTATCATCCCTTGTGCCAACCATCTATTGGTTCGGTGCCACCTGGAAAATTTCTTAATCAGTACCACTTGGCGCGAGTCTGCTCCTGCCGGCCGAAGGGTTATGAGAATTGATCAGCAAGCAAAAGCAATATAATCATCTAAGCAATCCGCCCTGCCTCCCACTCAATGAAATCGTCGAGAGAAACGCATCGGGCCGTGCCAGGCTCGGCCCCTTCGTACAACTCATCAATCCAAGGTTTCAGGCGTGTCGCCAATCCTCGTCCGTCTTCCTTGGATAACGTCATTCCCGCCACATATTTCAGCTGCCCCAACATGGTCAATGGCACTGGGTTTCTTTTTCCAGGCGTCATGAACGTCCTGTCGAGCTGGGGAATGCGTACCCAAGCACCAACGGCAGTCAGTCGCTTGGTTGGCCCGTAACGCACGGCAATAATCGGAGCGTCGGTAGGCAATGGCTCTTCACTGTCGTCAGGCCAGTCCTCAAAGAACTCTAATTTGGTATTCCGTACCGCGGGTAGATCCGAACGTCTTGCGTCTTTTTCCGCTTGTGCTGCCTCAGCTTTGGCTTGGACGCTCGCCTCCAGCCTGTAGATTGCAATGTGAATATTTCGATTCCTTAGATCGTTGTGGCGCGCTTCTAGCAATCTTTCGGCACTCAACGGGCGATTGGCTCGGTTTTTTTCCCACTGAAGCTGGGCTTTATCCAAGCGATCATCGGTGATTTCTGCGCCGCGTGCCCAGAGTCCATCAAACCATTCCCGCATCATCGCTAGTTGTGAAATATCTTCAACTAGCACCCCAGCTTCATGCCATCCAACGCACTCGGCACCCTCAAAGCCCAGTCCATTAACCGACAGATTGGCAGAACCTACGATTGCCGTTGTTTCACCGATCGCCACCTTGGCGTGCAGATTGTCGAGAGTCAGTACCTGAATTCCAGGTCTCTTCTTCGCCAGCTCGAGCAGGTCACGGATCACTTGGGGGTTAGTCCCGCCGCTGCCTAAATTGCAGATTATTCGCAGAGACCGCCCACTCCACGCGTCAGCTATCAACCGCTGTGCACCCTCACCCCAGAATGCTACAGCGATAGCCAACTGCTGGTTGTTTTCGACAAGTCCGCGAAATTGGTCTGAGTACCGTTTTGACGACAGAAACATCTGATTACCCAAGGCTTTCTAGAATTATCGAGCTTAGCTGATCGGCCGCTGGGGAAGCTGTTGAAATTGGAGGCAGATGATTGTCTACGTCTGCGCCCGTATAGACGCACCTGAGTTTATGTTCCTAGCCCAGATTTACCTTTCGCGACTGGTAGCGATCCCCCCTCGGCAAGACATCGCAAAATCAACCTCTTGGAGATTTCTGAAAAAATCAGGAACAGCGGTAAAAAATTAGGGGAATGTGCCGACCATAAAGCTAGGAGACTGAAACTCAGTCACCATATCTTCTAATAGGGCTTATGAATGAAGAAGCTGCACGAGCTGTTCCGCTCCACTGCCTACATCGCTGGATCTATCGCCTGGATCGTGCGCAACTACATCAGGGATAACCCATGGGTCACATCTGGCCTAAAAAACCTAATGATGATCTCAGGCATCACCATCACGATCCTATCGGCGATGCTTTGGCACATCTCTGCTACATGGCAAGAAGATGTGGCCCAAATCCAAAACCTCGACCAGGCGACAGTCATTGCGAGTACCACTGCGGCCGCCATGTTGAACACAAAAGCGGCGATGCTCGGTGTGATCGCCGCCCTAGTGAACGCGCTGTATTTTTGGATTGGAACGCTGAGCAACTCAAGAGAGTAAAGGACACTGTCTTCAAGGGCACATTGTCATCAGTCGACCATTCTGATGCCTCCAACGTGGCGGATGGCTGCTCCTGCTGCCGTGGCACTTGGCGGGTACCACCTTCCACGTTCTCGACAGGCTTGGATTCTTCGTCTAGTGCCCAGTAGCGCTGAACCAGTGCAATAACTTCAGGATCGGTAGCGTGGATCTCTAATTTGATGGCCATCGTGCAATCGGTCCAAGGAGGTGGTTCGAATTGGTTTTTCAGAATCGAATCAGGACTCAGCAACTTCTCCACGGCACCAGCAAACGACTTCAGATTTCCCCCTTAGGTTCACGCTGAGTCATGCAGGGAACGGGTGGAAATCGGTATAAGCCAGAGCGCCTGGAAAATCCCCTGGCGGCATTTGCCGACATTAGGTGAGCCAGAGATGGAGATCCGTTGATCTGAAGCGCCTACGGGCTCTGAAGGTGTCTGAAACATGCACAGGAACGCGAAGTTTACATTCTTACTGAAAAAAGGGTTCCATCTCGAGCGGAAAATCATGATCAAGGTTTACATTTCGCATAGAAGGATGCGGAAAAGCGGAAGGTTTACATTTTTTATGTTTTTTCGAGCTTTTTGATAGGAACACCGGTTCTCTGAAGCTTAGAAATACCTAGAAGATTGGGTTTAGGCCCCGAAAGAGCACAGGTGATGGTGGTTTTCCGAAGGTTTACATAGTCGAGCTACCGGAACTAACGTCGCGGTAAAACGATCGCACAGCACCACCGCGCCACGCGCCAGCGCCGGGCGGATCACTTCGGCCAGATGCTGCGCGCGTGCGGCGAATACCAACAGCAACTCGGCATCCGGGGTCATGACTTCGTCAGCCGGCGCCAACAGCACCTCGCGAATTCGCTCGGCCAGCGGCGTACCGCCCGGCTCACGGGTCAGCACCACCTCGATACCGGCGGCGCGCAGGCGCTCGGCGAGGTATTCGCGGTTGGTGCTTTTGCCGGCGCCTTCCGGGCCTTCCAGAGTAATAAACAAGCCAGTCACAGGCAGTCCTTAATCAAAGTCATTGCGCGTTTTGTGGAGCGGCGGCTGCCGGTTCCGGAGTCGGCGCGGGCTCCTGCGGCGGAACCTGCGGCAACGCTTCAGGCGCAGTATCCGGAGAGGCCGCAGGAATCGCTTCCTCGGCAGCCGGTGCCGCTTCGGGCGCTGCTGCCGGGGCCGGACTGGAACGGTAATCCGCCCGTCGTTTGAGCTGGAATTCACGCACCGCACTGTTGTGCGCATCCAGATCATCAGAGAACACATGGCTGCCATCGCCACGCGCGACGAAGTACAGGCTCGTGCCTTCCACCGGGTTCAGCGCTGCGTGAATCGCTTCACGGCCGACCATCGCGATCGGCGTCGGCGGCAGGCCGGGAATCACGTAAGTGTTATACGCCGTCGGCTCCTTCAAATGCGCGCGAGTCAACTTGCCGGTGTAGCGATCACCCAGGCCATAGATAACGGTCGGATCGGTCTGCAACTGCATGCCAAGAGCCATGCGTCGCACGAAGACGCCAGCGATTTGCCCGCGCTCCTGTGGCACACCGGTTTCCTTTTCGACCAGCGAGGCCATGATCAGCGCCTGATAGGGTTCCTTGTACGGCGCATCGGCCGAACGTTTTTCCCACTCATTAGCCAACACTTCGTCGAGACGTTCGAAGGCTTTCTTCAGCAGCTCGGCGTCGGACATGCCACGCACGAAACGGTAGGTATCGGGGAAGAAACGCCCTTCAGGAAACAGGCCCTTATGGCCAATCTTGGCCATGACATCGGTGTCACTCAAACCATTGAGGGTCTGCGTGAGTTTTTCGTCTTTGGCCAACGCCGCGCGCACTTGATGGAAATTCCAGCCTTCGACCAATGTCAGGCTGTACTGAACTACATCGCCACGCTTCCACAAGTCGATCAGACCGTTGACGGTCATGCCCGGCTGCATGCGGTATTCACCGCTGTGGATCGGCGTGCCGGCGAGGTTGAAGCGCCAGTAGACCCGAAGCCAGAAAGCGTCCTTGATGACGCCATCGGTTTCGAGTTCGAGGAAAGTACGGGTCGGTGTCGAACCTTTCGGCACATCCAGCAGTTCTTCCTGCGTGATGTTCAGGGGCTGTTCCAGCGCGGAGTGAATCTTCCAGGCGCTGGCGCCCAACAGCAGCCCTGCCAGAACCAGTCCGGTTTCCAGCAGCAGCAAAAGTTTACGTCTCACGAATCAGGCATCCAGTAGGGCGCGGGCAATGGTTTGCAGTTTACGGGTGAGCGGGCCAACCGGCCAGCTCAGTGCAGCGTAGGCGCGTACCGGCCAGACGCCATAAACGCTGTTGCAGACAAATACTTCATCGGCCCATTGCAGCTGTTCGAGGCTGATGTCGGCGATTTGCGTGGGGATAGCCAATGACTCGGCCTGAAACAATATTTCGGCGCGCATCACCCCGGCCACGCCGCAACGCTTCAAGTCCGGCGTGAGCAACACACCGTCACGCAGCAGAAACAGATTGCTGAAAACACCTTCGATGACTCGACCGGCCTGATCGAGCATCAAGCCTTCGGCGTGTTCGCTGTCCTGCCATTCGGCACGGGCGAGAACCTGTTCCAGTCGATTGAGGTGTTTGAGTCCGGCGAGCAATGGCTGATGAGACAACCGCGTGCTGCACGGAAACAGGCGAATGCCTTGCTCCGCGTTTACAGCGGGGTAAGCCGCCGCAGGGTTGCCTTGCAGAATGCGTCGGCCCGGCGCCGTAGGATCGGGTGCATAACCGCGCAAACCGTCGCCACGGGTGAGGATCAGCTTGAGCACGCCCTCACCCATCGCTGCGGCGTAGCTCAGCAGTTCTTGGCGAACCAGTTGGATATCGGCGGCGATGGCCAGACGCAAGCAGCCATCGGCCAGTCGCACCAGGTGTCGATCGAGCAGAACGGGCTGGCCGTCATGCACAGCGATGGTCTCGAACAGACCATCGCCGTAAGCCAGGCCACGATCTTTCAGCGACAGACTGTCAGCCGGTTGACCGTCGACCCAGCTGTCCATCAGCCTGCAAACCGGCGGAATGCCAGGGTGCCGTTAGTGCCGCCAAACCCGAAGGAGTTGGACAGCACGACGTCGATGTCCATGTTGCGCGCAGTGTGCGGCACAAAATCGAGATCGCAGCCTTCGTCCGGCTCGTCGAGGTTGATGGTCGGCGGTGCGACCTGGCTGTTGATCGCCAGCACACTGAAGATCGCTTCGACCGCGCCTGCCGCACCCAGCAAGTGACCGGTCATCGACTTGGTCGAGCTGACGGCCAGTTTGTAGGCGTGCTCACCGAACACCGACTTGATCGCGTTGGCTTCGGCAAGGTCGCCGGCCGGAGTCGAAGTACCGTGGGCGTTGATGTACTGCACCTGATCGACGTTGATTTTCGCATCGCGCAGCGCATTGGTGATGCAGCGTGCGGCACCGGCGCCGTCGGCGGGTGGCGACGTCATGTGGAAGGCATCGCCACTGGTGCCAAAGCCGATCAGCTCGGCGTAGATGGTCGCACCGCGCGCCTTGGCGTGTTCCAGCTCTTCGAGAACCAGTGCACCGGCGCCGTCAGACAGTACGAAGCCGTCACGGCCCTTGTCCCATGGACGGCTGGCGCGGGTCGGTTCGTCGTTGCGCGTCGACAGCGCACGGGATGCGCCGAAGCCACCCATGCCGAGACCGCACGCGGCCATTTCGGCACCGCCGGCAATCATCACGTCGGCTTCGTCGTACATGATGTTGCGCGCCGCCATGCCGATGCAGTGCGTACCGGTGGTACATGCGGTGGCGATGGCGTAGTTAGGTCCCTGTGCGCCCAGATGGATCGACAGGAAACCGGAAATCATATTGATGATCGAGCCTGGCACGAAGAATGGCGAGATTCGACGCGGGCCCGTCTCATGCAGGGTACGGCTGGTTTCTTCGATGTTGGTCAGACCACCAATGCCCGAACCCATGGCCACGCCAATGCGTTCACGGTTGGCGTCGGTGACTTCCAGGCCGGAATTGCGCACGGCCTGAAAGCCGGCAGCGAGACCGTACTGAATGAACAGGTCGAGCTTGCGCGCTTCCTTGACCGATAGGTATTCCTCGACATTGAAGCCCTTTACCGAGCCGCCAAAGCGGGTGGAATAGGCAGAAAGGTCGGTGTGTTCGATCAGACCAATGCCACTGCGGCCAGCCAGAATGCCCTGCCAACTGCTCGGCACATCCGTGCCCAGTGGCGACAACATACCCATACCGGTGACTACGACGCGTCTACGCGACACAGCACTCTCCTTTTTCAAATGACGACGACTTTGCATCAGACCTAAAGAAAAAACCGCACGCCATGATGGCAGTGCGGTTTTTCCATGACAGCAAACAACGATTACAAGCTATTACGCCTGATGGTTGGTAACGTAATCGATTGCAGCTTGTACAGTAGTGATCTTCTCAGCTTCTTCGTCAGGGATTTCGGTCTCGAATTCCTCTTCCAGAGCCATCACCAGCTCAACGGTGTCAAGGGAGTCGGCACCCAGGTCTTCTACGAAGGAAGCGGTGTTAACCACTTCTTCTTCTTTAACACCCAGTTGCTCGGCAACGATTTTCTTGACGCGCTCTTCGATGGTGCTCATACCTTGTTTTCACTCCTAATGGACAAATTCAGGCAGCTGGCCAGTGGGTAAGTGTATAGAAAGACTTTTCAGTTTTTCAACTGAAAGCTTCACTCCTCAAACCCTGCGGCCCTCTGCCTATAAATAGATTGCAGCTTTATAACGGATTTTAGACAGCTCGTATGACATTTTTTTGAAGCAATCCGTCACATTTTACTTACATGTACATCCCACCGTTCACCGGGATTGTAGCCCCAGTGACGTATGCCGCACCGTCGGATGCAAGAAAAGCGACCACAGACGCGATCTCTTGAGCTTGCCCCAGACGACCCAGCGGAATCTGCGTCTGCAAGGCTTCACGCTGTGCTTCAGGCAGCTCGCGGGTCATATCGGTGTCGATAAACCCTGGGGTTACCGAGTTGACCGTAATCGAACGCGAACCGACTTCACGCGCCATTGCACGGCTGAAACCTTCCAGACCGGCCTTGGCGGCTGCATAGTTTACTTGGCCAGCGTTGCCCATGGCACCCACCACCGAGCCAATACTGATAATTCGACCCCAACGTGCCTTGGTCATACCGCGCAAAACGCCCTTGGACAGGCGGAATAGACTGTTCAGGTTGGTATCGATCACGTCGTACCACTCATCGTCTTTCATGCGCATCATCAGGTTATCGCGGGTGATACCGGCATTATTGACCAGGATCGCCACCGGCGCACCGAACTGCTCCTGAATGCTCGCCAGCACTGCGCTGACCGATTCATCGCTGGTAACGTTCAGCTCAAGGCCAGTGCCCTGAATACCGTTTTCCTTCAGGGTTGCCGCAATGCGCTCAGCGCCCGAAGCGGAAGTCGCGGTGCCAATAACGATGGCGCCCTGACGACCCAGTTCCAGTGCGATAGCCTGGCCGATACCGCGGCTTGCGCCGGTGACCAGTGCAACTTTACCTTGCAGACTCATGCAAGTTTCTCCTGATTCAGGCTTGCGCTGCACGGGCGGCAGCGAAAGCGTCTGGGGTATTGAGGTTGGAAGTCGCGACGCCTTCGGCGCAACGTTTGTTCAGACCGGCCAGCACTTTGCCCGGGCCGCATTCGACCAGATCGGTCGCGCCTTTGGCAGCGAGAGTCTGTACCGACTCGACCCAGCGCACTGGCTTGTAGAGTTGTTCGAGCAGATCGCGCTTGAGGGTTTCCAGATCAGCCGGCACTTGCGCGCTGACGTTCTGTACGACCGGGATTTGCGGCGCCTGCCAGTCGATGGCGGCGATGGATTCGGCAAAACGCTCAGCGGCCGGACGCATCAGTTCGCAGTGCGACGGCACGCTGACTGGCAACGGCATGGCACGCTTGGCGCCACGCGCCTTGCAACCTTCAATGGCGCGCTCGACAGCAGCCTTGGCGCCGGCGATCACTACCTGGCCCGGGGAGTTGAAGTTCACTGCACTGACCACTTCGCCTTGTGCAGCTTCTGCGCAGGCTGCCAGCACGTCAGCATCTTCCAGACCGAGAATGGCAGCCATGCCACCCTGCCCGGCCGGAACGGCTTCCTGCATCAGTTGACCACGGCGCTCAACGAGCTTGACCGCGTCAGCCAGTGTCAGGCTGCCAGCGGCAACCAGCGCGCTGTATTCACCCAGGCTGTGACCGGCAACAAAAGCCGGACGCGCGCCACCTTCAGCCAGCCACAGACGCCACAGGGCGATCGAAGCGGTCAGAATGGCCGGTTGGGTCTTGTCGGTTTGATTGAGCAGCTCTTCCGGACCCTGCTGGGTCAGCGCCCACAGGTCGTAACCCAGAGCATCGGATGCTTCTTTGAAAGTTTCGAGGATCAACGGGTATTGCGCGCCCAGCTCGGCCAGCATGCCGAGGGACTGCGAACCCTGTCCTGGAAAGACGAATGCGAGGGAAGCAGACATGTAACAAGCCCCTAATGATCTTGTCGTCGGAAAATGACGCCCCACGTGGGGACGCAAGAAACTGACAGTTGGATGGCCCTTTGAACCGGGCGGTCACATTTAAGCATTGTCCGACGAAAACGCCTAAGACAACAAATCCTCCAGGCGACCGTGAAGGCGCCCGGGCAGATTCTCCTGAATCTCGATCAGCGCCCGCTGAATCGCACTCTGAAAGCCCTGAACCCCGGCCGAACCGTGACTTTTCACGACGATGCCCTGCAAGCCGAGAAAGCTTGCGCCATTATGTCGCGCCGGCGCCAGGTCCGCCTGCAAGCGCTTCATCAATGGCAGCGCCAATGCACCGACAACACGTGAGGCGAAGTTCTTTTTGAACAGCGCCTCGATGCGCGCCGCGATCATCGTCGCCAGGCCTTCGCTGGATTTCAGCAGTATGTTGCCGACAAAACCGTCGCACACCACCACGTCAGCCTCCCCGCGATACAACCCGTCGCCTTCGATGAAGCCGATGTAGTTGATGCCGCGAGCCGCCTGCAACAGCGTCGCTGCCAGCTTGACCTGCTGATTGCCCTTGATGTCTTCGGTACCGATGTTCAGCAGCGCGACGCGCGGGCGATGGATACCCAGCGTCTGCGCTGCCACCGAGCCCATCACGGCAAACTGCAGCAGATGCTCGGCAGTGCAATCGACATTGGCGCCGAGATCGAGCAACTGACAAAAACCCTTCTGCGTCGGAATCGCCGCAACCATCGCCGGACGGTCTATACCCGGTAACGTTTTCAGGACGAAGCGCGACAGCGCCATCAGCGCACCGGTGTTACCAGCACTGACACACGCCTGAGCCTTGCCGTCACGCACCCGTTCGAGAGCGACACGCATCGACGAATCCGGCTTGCCACGCAGGGCCTGGGCAGGTTTTTCGTCCATGGTGATGACTTCGCTGGCCGCAACAATCGTCAGGCGCGCGCGATCGGCAGCCGATTGGCCGTGGATCAGCTCTTCAAGAAGGGAGGGTTGACCGACGAGGGTCAGGTGCAGCGAGGGCGTAGCAGACAGGCAAGCAAGGCTGGCCTGAACAATGCTGCGGGGACCGAAGTCCCCGCCCATTGCGTCAATCGCGATGACTTGAGCAGACAAGTGATTACTCGTCAGCGCCCTTGTCGATCACTTTACGGCCACGGTATACGCCTTCTGGCGATACGTGGTGACGCAGGTGAATTTCACCGGTGGTTTTTTCTACAGACAGAGTGCTTGCCGTCAGGGCATCGTGCGAACGACGCATGTCACGGGCAGAGCGGGATTTTTTGTTCTGCTGAACAGCCATAATTGATTAACTCCTAAACGTTTGGGTCACGCTTTAACTGCGCCAATACACTGAACGGGTTGGACCGCGTTGACTCGTCCTCGCTCGGTTCGGGCTCATCGAGACCCGCCGGCTGCTGGCATTCTTCCGGATGATGAGCAGGCACAATGGGCAAGGCGAGCAGAAGCTCCTCCTCGATCAGTGACTGCAGATCCAATGGATCTTCGCCCAGTTCCAGCACGTCATAACCTTTCGGCAACGACTGGGTATTCGCACCCTCTTTCACCACAGCATAACTGCATTCGCTGTGGATCGGCAGGGTGACCAGCTCAAGACAACGCTGGCAAACCATTTTGACCTCGGTGTCGATAAAGCTGTGGATTACCACAGATTTACGTTCATCTCGTTCAAAAACGAATTTCGCCTGCACCGTACCGACATTGTCGGAAAGCGGGTCGCAGAGTCTCTCCAAATCGGCCAGCAGCATTTCACCTTGAAGGGTGGTGCCACGATCAGCCAATTTGCGCGGGTCAACGTGAGGTGGAATCGGGTCATTCAACATAGGCGCAGCATTATAGGGATGCACCCACCCATGTCAAAGGAAATTGTGCCCTGTCCGTCACTTGCGTGCCTCCGCTAGAATTCGCACCTGCCTCAGGAGACGTGAATGCTGCCTTTATTACTCGCTTCAAGCTCGACCTATCGTCGCGAATTGCTCGCCCGTCTGCACCTGCCGTTCGTCTGCAGTTCGCCGGATATCGATGAAAGCCATCGCCCGGGCGAGTCCGCCATCGAACTGGTCAAACGCCTCGCCGAGCAAAAAGCCCGGGCATTGGCTGACAGTCACCCCGCCCACCTGATCATCGGCTCGGACCAGGTGGCCGTGCTCGGCGAGCAGATCATCGGCAAGCCGCACACCTTCGAGAAGGCCCGCGAGCAACTGATGGCGGCCAGCGGCGCCAGTGTGACCTTCCTGACCGGCCTGGCCCTGCTCAACAGCCAGACAGGCGAGTGCCAGGTCGACTGCGTGCCGTTTACCGTGCATATGCGCCAACTCGACCAGGCGCGCATTGAGCGCTATCTGCGCATCGAGCAGCCATATGACTGCGCAGGCAGCTTCAAGGCGGAAGGACTGGGAGTGAGCCTGTTTCAGTCGACCGAAGGCCCGGACGCGACCAGCCTCATCGGCTTGCCGCTGATTCGGCTGATCGACATGTTGCTGTCTGAAGGTGTGCAGATCCCTTAACGCAAAAGATCGCAGCCTGCGGCAGCTCCTACATGGGAATGTAAAACCCTGTAGGAGCTGCCGCAGGCTGCGATCTTTTGATCTTTACAACGAATCAGCGCAACGAAGGCCCATGGAAACCCATCCACATCGCCAACTGCTCAGCCACACTGGCACCGAGCTTCTTCGAGAAGCGATCAAACGGCGATTCCTGAACGGTGAAGTCCACCAGCTCCTTCTCGCCAATCACATCGCGCGCCACAGAGCTGGCATTGCCCAGCCCGTCGATCAAGCCCAGCGGCAGCGCCTGCTCGCCTGACCAGACCAGCCCGGAGAACAACTCCGGATGCTCTTTGTCCTTCAAGCGATCGCCACGCCCCTGCTTGACGCTGTTGATGAACTGCTTGTGCGTCGTATCCAGCACACTCTGCCAGAAGGCCGTCTCTTCAGGCTTCTGCGGCTGGAACGGATCGAGAAACGACTTGTGCTCGCCCGAGGTGTAAGTGCGACGCTCGACGCCTAGCTTCTCCATGGTGCCGACAAAACCGTAACCCGCCGCCGTCACACCAATGGAGCCGACCAGACTCGCCTTGTCGGCGTAGATCTGATCCGCTGCACTGGCGATGTAATAGGCACCGGACGCACCGAGATCGGAAATCACCGCATACACTTTGATATCCGGATGCAGACCACGCAGACGCTTGATCTCGTCATAGACATAACCCGACTGCACCGGACTGCCGCCAGGGCTGTTGATGCGCAGGATGACGCCCTTGACCTTCTTGTCCTCGAACGCGGCACGCAGGCTGCCGACGATGTTGTCGGCACTGGCCGGTTCCTTGTCGGCGATCATTCCGGTGATGTCGATCAACGCGCTGTAATTCGGCCCGCGCGTGGCGCTTTTTTCCATGTCCATCAGCGGCGTGAACAGAATCAACGCCACAAACAGATAAACAAACGTCAGCAGCTTGAAGAAAATCCCCCAGCGACGCGAGCGACGCTGCTCCTGCACGCCAGCCAGCAGCGTTTTTTCCAACAGCTTCCAGCTTTTCTGGTCACCGTCGTCGGCACTTGCCTTGGCCGGTGCTTTCCATTCGTCGGTCATGCCATCCACCCCAGCAAAAACGTATTAAGCCTGCTGCGCCAGCCAGGCATGCAATTCAGAAAAACGGTCGATCGACAGGCGCGGCTCGAACTGCTGCAGCGATTCGATCGATTGCGCGCCGTAACTGACCGCCACCGAATCCATCCCGGCGTTACGCGCCATCAGCAGATCGAACGACGAGTCACCAACCATCAATGCCTGCTCCGCACGCACACCACAATGCGCAAGGATCTGTTCCAGCATCAGAGGGTGCGGCTTGCTCGCAGTTTCATCGGCAGCACGGGTGATATCGAAATATTCTTCCCAGCCATTGGCCTTGAGCACGCGATCCAGCCCGCGACGATTTTTGCCGGTCGCCACAGCCAGGTGATAACCCTGCTCGCGAAAGGACGCCATCGACTCGACGACGCCTTCGAACAACGGCGAAGGCACGGCTTCGGCGGCGATGTAGTGATCGGCGTAATACTCGCGAAACAAGGTCATTTCAGCGTCGCTGATTTGCGGATACAAGGTGCGGATCGCCTCGGGCAGACCCAGGCCGATGATGCCTTTTACGGCGAAATCATCACGCAACTCGAAGCCGGAACGCCCGGATGCAGAGTGCATCGCCTCGACGATCCGATGAATTGAATCGGCCAGCGTGCCGTCCCAATCGAAAATCAGCAGCTTGTAATCAGATGGGCGCACTCAATCGCTCCACGGTTTTGGCCCACATTTCGTCGACCGGTGCTTGCAAGGTCAGCTTGCCACCGTCCGGCAGCGGCACGGTCAGCATGTAGGCGTGCAGAAACAGACGCTTGCCGCCCAGATCGCGGATTTCCTTGGTGAAACCCTCATCGCCATACTTGCTGTCGCCAGCAATGCAATGGCCAGCATGCAGAGTGTGCACGCGAATCTGGTGGGTACGACCGGTAACCGGCTTGGCCTCGACCATGGTGGCGAAATCACCGAAGCGGCGCAGCACCTTGAACATCGTCAGGGCTTCTTTGCCTTCTTCGTTGACCTCAACCATGCGCTCGCCAGAACGCAAATTGCTCTTGAGCAATGGCGCGCTGACTTTCTTGATCGAGGTCGCCCAGTTGCCGCGCACCAGCGCCATGTAGCGTTTGTCGACGCCGTCGCCGCGCAATTGCTCGTGCAAGTGGCGCAACATGCTGCGCTTTTTCGCGATCATCAGCAGGCCGGAGGTGTCACGGTCGAGACGGTGCACCAGTTCCAGCTCTTTGGTATCGGGGCGCAACTGACGAAAGGCTTCGATGACGCCGAAATTCAAGCCGCTGCCGCCGTGAACCGCAATGCCTGCGGGCTTGTTGATCACGATCAGGGCTTTGTCTTCGAAGACAATCGAGGCTTCCAGGCGCTGCAACAGGCCTTGGGCCAGTGGCACCGGTTCGTCGCGCTCAGGCACGCGAACGGGCGGCACGCGCACGATATCGCCGGCCTGCAGCTTGTATTCGGGCTTGATCCGACCTTTGTTCACACGCACTTCGCCTTTACGCAAAATCCGGTAAATCAAGGTCTTGGGCACGCCTTTGAGCCGGGCGAGGAGAAAATTGTCGATTCGTTGGCCGGCATACTCCGGCGAGACTTCAAGCAATTGAACGCCTGGAGTCGAAGGGGCAGTAGTTGTCATGCCGCGGATGATAACAATTTTTATGGAATTGAAGCACTTAATCATTGCTGCTATAGTCGCGAACGCCGCCAAAAGCGGCCTGGACAGAGGAATCACGGTCAAAAACCGGCCCTGACCAACGCAATTCACCAGGACGCGAGGCCGTCCTACGGGGCTTTCGCTACGTAACGGTGGAGTTTGCAGTTGTAACAAGCGCAGGTGACATGAGGCCTGAATTACACCGTCGAGCAGAGTTTTTACTCGCCTGACAGGCACACATTCAAGGCCAGTTCACAAAGTGCAGTCAGCTGCAGATGACCCCGAGCGAAAGCTTCGGAAACATCGCCTGAATTAGCCATGATGCGTGACCTCCCCTATCGGAGCTCACGGTAAATGCCAACCCGCTGCGGATTCTGCGCGCGGCAGCACCCGAATTATCAGGGATACGTGTAGGGTGGAGATGCACAACCGCTGGACTGTGTAGCAATAGGCTTTATCAAGACGCTTCATCTCGTCCACAGCCGCTGGTTGATTCCTCCTCCTGACTGAGTGCTTAAGTAGCCACAGCAAGCAGGACGCGTACGTCGCGATATCGGCCCAATTGGTCGCACATCGCTGGACACGGGAATGGCCAACCACTCCCGACGCACCTGACACCGACCGTGAGAAGTCGTGTGTGCCGAACGCCGTTTCCGGCAGCCCGGAAACCGACGGTACTACATGAAAAGAATGCTGATTAACGCAACTCAACCCGAAGAGTTGCGTGTTGCACTGGTAGATGGCCAGCGCCTCTACGACCTGGACATCGAATCCGGTGCACGCGAGCAGAAGAAGGCCAACATTTATAAAGGCCGCATCACTCGCATCGAACCAAGCCTTGAGGCTGCCTTTGTCGATTTCGGCTCTGAGCGCCATGGCTTCCTGCCCCTCAAAGAAATCTCCCGCGAATACTTCAAGAAAGCCCCTGAAGGCCGCGTCAACATCAAGGACGTCCTGAGCGAAGGCCAGGAAGTCATCGTTCAGGTCGAAAAAGAAGAACGTGGCAACAAGGGCGCAGCCCTGACCACCTTCATCAGCCTGGCCGGTCGTTACCTCGTGCTGATGCCGAACAACCCGCGTGCCGGTGGTATCTCCCGTCGCATCGAAGGCGAAGAACGCAACGAACTGCGTGAAGCGCTGAACGGCCTGGTTGCACCGGCCGACATGGGTCTGATCGTGCGCACTGCAGGCCTTGGCCGCAGCAGCGAAGAAATGCAGTGGGACCTCGATTACCTGCTGCAACTGTGGACCGCTATCAAAGAAGCATCGCTGGATCGTTCCGCGCCATTCCTGATCTACCAGGAAAGCAACGTGATCATCCGCGCCATCCGCGATTACCTGCGCCAGGACATCGGCGAAGTGCTGATCGACAGCGTTGAGGCCCAGGACGAAGCCCTGACCTTCATCCGTCAGGTAATGCCGCAGTACGCCAGCAAGATCAAGCTGTACGAAGACAGCGTGCCGCTGTTCAACCGTTTCCAGATCGAAAGCCAGATCGAGACCGCTTTCCAGCGCGTCGTTGAACTGCCTTCTGGCGGCTCCATCGTTATCGATCCGACCGAAGCCCTGGTGTCCATCGACATCAACTCGGCGCGCGCCACCAAAGGCAGCGACATCGAAGAAACCGCTCTGCAGACCAACCTTGAAGCCGCCGAAGAAATCGCCCGTCAGTTGCGCCTGCGCGACATCGGCGGCCTGATCGTCATCGACTTCATCGACATGACCCCTGCCAAGAACCAGCGCGCCGTGGAAGAGAAAGTCCGCGAATGCCTGGAAGCCGACCGCGCTCGCGTGCAGATCGGCCGTATCTCGCGCTTCGGCCTGCTGGAAATGTCGCGTCAGCGTCTGCGTCCATCGCTGGGCGAAAGCAGCGGCATCGTCTGCCCGCGTTGCAACGGCACCGGCATCATCCGTGACGTTGAATCGCTGTCGCTGGCGATCCTGCGCCTGATCGAAGAAGAAGCCCTGAAAGACCGCACTGCCGAAGTTCGCGCACAAGTGCCGATCCCGGTGGCCGCGTTCCTGCTCAACGAAAAACGCAACTCGATCACCAAGATCGAACTGCGCACCCGTGCCCGTATCGTCATCCTGCCGAACGATCACCTCGAAACGCCGCACTTCGAAGTGCAGCGTCTGCGTGACGACAGCCCGGAAGCCGCGACCAACCAGTCCAGCTACGAAATCGCTGCTGCCGCTGCCGAAGTCGAAGAAGTCCAGCCAGCCGCTGCGACCCGCACCCTGGTTCGCCAGGAAGCCGCGGTCAAGACTGCACCGGCCCGCGCCAACGCTCCGGTTCCAACCGAAGCCGCCGCCGCTCCGGCTGCACCGGCACCGGCGCCAGTCGCCGTGCCAGAGCCAAGCCTGTTCAAAGGCCTGGTGAAATCGCTGGTCAGCCTGTTCGCCACCAAAGAAGAGCCAGCCGCTCCGGTTGCCGTTGAAAAACCGGCTGCCGAGCGTCCGGCCCGCAACGAAGAGCGTCGCAACGGTCGTCAGCAGAGCCGCAACCGTAACGGTCGCCGCGATGAAGAGCGCAAGCCGCGCGAAGAACGTGCACCACGTGAAGAACGTGCACCGCGCGAGCCGCGTGAAGAGCGCGCGCCACGTGAAGCCCGTGAGCCGCGTGAAACTCGCACCGAAGCACCGGTAGCCCGCGAAGAGCGCGCACCACGTGCCCCGCGTGAAGAACGTGCACCACGTGCTCCGCGTGAAGATCGCAAGCCACGTGGCGAGCGTGAAGAACGCGTACGTGAACTGCGCGAGCCGCTTGACGCCGTTCCGGCTGCTGCAGCTGCCGTTGCCGTAACTGCTGAAGAGCGTCCAGCCCGTCAGCCACGTGAAGAGCGCGCACCGCGTCCGCCGCGTGAAGAGCGTCAACCACGCGCCGAGCAGGCCGTTGCTGCCGTTGCCGAAGAAGAAGTGATCACTGCTGAAGAGCAACTGCCGGAAGACGGTTCGGAGAACGCCGAAGGCGATCGTCCACGTCGTCGCTCGCGCGGCCAGCGTCGTCGCAGCAACCGTCGTGAGCGTCAGCGTGATGCCAACGGCAACGTGATCGAAGGTTCGGAAGAATCCGACTCCGAGTCCGAAAATGCTGAAGAGCCAAGCACTGCCGATCTGGCTGCCGGCCTCGCAGTAACTGCCGCGGTTGCCAGCAGCGTGATCAGCGCTCCGGCTGAAGCACAGGCCCACGAGCAAGCTGAACGCGCCACTGCCGCTGTGCAGGAAACTGCGCCAGTGGAAGCGCCGGTTGTTGAAGCGACCACTCCGGTAGAAGTGATTGCTGCTCCGGAAGTCGAAGTGGCACCGGTTCAGGAAACCCTGCCTCAGGTCGAGCCAGCACCCGTTGTGGTTGCCGAGTCGACGGTTGAAACCGTTGCTGAAACCGTGACCGAAACCGTGCGTGAAGTTCGTGAAGAACAGACCGCCTTCAACTGGGTTGCCGAGCCGGCTGTGACCGAAGCACCAGCACCTGTTGCTGAAGCTGAAGTCCCGCAAGCCATGGTTTCCGAGCCCGTGGTTGCGGCCGCCGAACCTGCTCCAGCGCCAGTCGTTGAAGCTCCGGTGGTTGAAGCGCCTGCAGTTGAAGTGCCGGTAGTTGCCGAAGCCCCAGCTCCAGTAGTTGAAGCACCGGCTCCGGTCAGCGCCCTGGCAGCAAACGGCCGCGCGCCAAACGATCCACGTGAAGTGCGTCGTCGCAAGCGTGAAGAAGAGCGTCTGCAGAAGGAAGCCGAACTGGCTGCCGCTGCTGCTCCGGTAGCTGAAGTGGTCGAGGCAGCTCCTGCCCCGGTCGCTGAAGAGGCGGTTGTTGAGGCGGTCATCGCTGAAGCACCACGCTCCGTTCAGGACGCGGTAGAGCATCACCAAGAGGCCGAGGAAAAACAACACGAGCCTAAACCTCTCGTGTAATTCCCGAAGCCGTTAAAAAGCCCCGCCCGGTGAAAACCAGGCGGGGCTTTTTTATGCCCTTTTATAAGATCAAAAGATCGTCCGAAGGCTCGGGCCGCGTTCGGACGATCTTTTGATCTTGCTGTTATTTAAAAACCAATGCCTGCGGTACATCGATATCCCACAACACCCCGGGATCATCCACCGTCACCTCAATCACCCGGCCCTGCTTGAACAACGGCCGAGCCCCGCGATCACCGCTCAGCGCCAGCAACCCCGCACCAAACGACCGGCCAAACCCCACTGGATGCCCAAATTCGCCATCCTGCACCGGCACGCTCACCGCATCATCAGCTATGGCTGCGATCACCCGCTCAATACTCGACGGCAAGATAAACGGCATATCCCCCAGCACAATCAGCCAGCCATCGGCCTCCAGACAAGTGGCGACACCGGCGGCAATGCTGTCGCCCATCCCGGTTGTCCCGATCGTCACCACCTCACAGCCATAAGCCTGCGCCATGCGCATCGCTTGCGGTCGTTCTTGCGTAGTGACCAAGACGCGCTTATCAAGACTCGCCGGCAGATTCACCAGCACCTGCTCGATCACTGAACGCACCGCGCCGTCGCGACCGGTGCAATCAGCCAGCAACTTGTCTTTGTCCGCGCCCGCCACCTGACGAAAGCGACTGCCCTCGCCCGCCGCCAGCACTATCACTGCGATGGATCGACTCATGCGCCCTCCATTGATTTTTTCTGTTTCAACTCGACGCCGTTCTTGATCGCGACGATTTCCGCCAGCAAGGACAAGGCGATCTCCGCCGGCGAATGACTGCCGATATGCAAACCGATGGGGCCGTGCAATCGATCAATCGCCTCCACCGACAAGCCTAGCTGAGCGAGATTCTCCCGGCGCTTCAGACTGTTGACCCGCGAACCGAGCGCGCCGACATAAAAGGCTGGCGAATCCAGCGCCGTGAGCAGTGCCATGTCATCCAGCCGTGGGTCATGCGTCAACGCGACAATCGCCGTACGTTCGTCGGTCTGAATGCTCAGCACCGCTTCATCCGGCATGCCTGCGACGAAGCGACCGTGATGCTCTTCCCAGCCATAAACGAATTCAGTGCGCGGATCACAGATCAACACTTCGAAATCGAGCAGCCGCGCCATGTCCGCCACATAGCGCGACAATTGCCCGGCGCCGATCAACAACAATCGCCAGCGCGGGCCGTAGATCGCGCGCAAGGTCTTGCCGTCGAATTCGAGCGAATCGGTTTTGCTCGCCGCCGACAGCACAACCTCACCGGTGTCGATGTTCAGCTCACGGGCGACGATTTCATGCGCCTCGCAACGCGCCAGCAGTTCGGCGACCCACGCGGGATCGCCGATCCGCTCTTCAGTCAGGCGCAGCGTACCGCCACACGGCAAACCAAACCGCGCAGCTTCTTCACGGGTGACACCGTAGGTGATCAGTTGCACCGGCGGGCCATCGCTGGCGATACGCCCGTCGTGCAGACGCGCGATCAAATCATCTTCGACACAGCCACCCGACACCGAGCCGATCACCACGCCATCCTCGCGCAATGCCAGCATCGCACCGGGCGCCCGGGGCGCGGTGCCCCAGGTCTGCACGACACTGAACAGCACCACCCGTTGCCCGGCGCGGCGCCATTCGAGAACGCTGCGCAGGACATTGAGGTCGACGCTGTCCATTACGCCTCTGCCTTCTGCCAGCCTTGCAACTGATAACGCACCGGCAGATTGCGGATGCGCTTGCCGGTAGCGGCGAAGATCGCATTGCACAGCGCCGGCGCTATTGGCGGCACACCCGGTTCACCAACACCGCCCAGCGGCACGTCGCCCGGCGGCGTCACCAGGTGCACCGCGACCTCCTTCGGCGCCAGCGACATGCGCGCTACTTCGTACATGTGGAAGTTGTCCTGCTGGACCTTGCCGTCCTTGAAGCTGATTTCACCCAGCACCGCGTTACCCAAGCCCATCACGCAAGCGCCTTCGAACTGCGAGCGAATGCGCTCAGGGTTGATCTGCGGCCCGCAATCCACGGCGATATCTGCCTTGTGCACGATCAACGTGCCGTCGTCTTTAACTTCGACTTCGATCACCGCCGCCACGTAAGTGACGAAGCTGTAATGCACTGCCAGCCCGAGACCACGGCCCTTGGCCAGTTTGCGCCCCCATCCGGCAGCTTTCGCGGCAGTTTCCAGCACGGCGCGCATACGTCCGGTATCGATCGGATAACGCTCGGGAGATTCGCCGTAGTTCCACTCCTCGCTCAGCGTGCGCGGGTCAATCTGGCGATCAGGGCCAAGGAGTTTGATCTGGTACTTGAGAGGATCTTCACCGGCCTTGTGCGCCAGTTCATCGACAAAACTCTGGATCGCGAAACCATGGGGAATGTTCGATACCGAGCGATACCAGCCAACCCGCGTGTGCACGCTAGCCTCGGGATTTTCCAGGCGCACATTGGGGATCGCATAAGCCATGTTGGTGAAGCCCATGCCCAGTTCGAATGCCGCTTCATGGTTCATGCCCGGCGCGAACAGCGCGGTGATGCTCGGCGCCACGGTGCGATGCAACCAGCCGGACGGCATGCCGTCCTTGCCGACGCCAGCCTTCAGGTACTCGGCAGACACGGTATGAAAATACGAGTTGTGGATGTCGTCCTCGCGCGTCCACTGCACCCGCACGGCTTTGCCGGGAAACTCCTTGGCGAGGACCGCCGCTTCGACGACGAAATCCGGTTTCGACTTACGCCCGAAACCCCCTCCAAGCAGCGTGACATTAAAGGTGACGTTGTCGAACGGCAGGCCAAGGCGCTCGGCAATTCGCTCACGGGTAACTTGCGGCGCCTGACTCGGCGCCCACGCTTCACAGACGCCGTCCTTGTAGCGGGCGATAGCAACCATCGGCTCCATCGGTGCCTGCGCCAGATGCGGCAAATAGTAGGACGCTTCGAGGGTGCTGGCCGCGCTGCTCAAGGCCTTGTCGATATCACCGGTGTTGCGCACCACTTTGCCGGGTTTCAGCGAAGCGGCTTCCAGCTCCTTGCGATAGGCAATCGAGTCGTAACTGGCATTCGGGCCGTCATCCCATTCGATCTTCAGCGCCTCACGGCCCTTGATCGCCGCCCAAGTATTGCTGGCCACCACGGCCACACCACCTAACGGCTGAAACTCGGAAGGTATCGGACGGCTTTCGATCTGGATGACTTTGAGTACGCCGGGGACTTTCAGCGCGGCGCTGTCGTCGAGTGATTTGACCTTGCCGCCATACACCGCCGGACGGGCAATGGTCGCGTACAACATGCCGTCGAAATGCACGTCGGCGCCATAGACCGCGCGCCCATTGACGATGTCTGCACCGTCGATGGCCTTGGTGCCTTCCTTGCCGATATAGCGAAATTCCGACGGTTGCTTGAGGCGCAGACTGTCACGCGCTGGAACCGCCAATGCACTGGCTGCCGCGGCCAGTTCGCCATAACCCAGCTCGCGCCCGGACGGTGTATGAAGGACTTTGTGCAATTGCGCGCGGCATTCGCCGACCGGGACTTGCCACTGCGCAGCCGCAGCCTGCTCGAGCATCGTCCGCGCTGCTGCGCCACAACGCCGCATCGGTTCGTACCAGTGACGCATGCTGCGCGAACCGTCGGTGTCCTGGTTGCCGAAACGCAGTTCATCGCCCGGCGCCTGCTGCACTTTGACCTTGGCCCAATCGGCGTCCAGCTCATCGGCGACGACCATGCTCAGACTGGTGCGCACGCCCTGACCCATCTCCGAGCGGTTGCACACGACGGTAACACTGCCGTCGGCGGCAATGCTCACATAGACTTTCGGATCGTCGATCCAGCCATTGGGCATGCCATCGGCGCCGAACTGCTTCGGCTTGTCTTCGGCCAATGCGTCCTGCCAACCCCAACTTGCGGCCAGCACCAATGCGCCCGTCGCGCCGACGCCCTTGAGGAAACCCCGGCGACTGAGATTGCTCAGGGCGAAATCATTCGGCAGGCGGCTCATGCCTTGGCCTCCTTCAGATGCGTGGAAGCCTGGCGGATCGCGGTTTTGATGCGGTTATAAGTGCCGCAGCGGCAGATGTTACCGACCATCGCTTCTTCGATCTGCTCATCGCTCGGGTTCGGGTTGGTCTTGAGCAACGCCGTGGCCGACATGATCTGGCCGCCCTGACAGAAACCACATTGCGCGACCGCCGTGTCGAGCCAGGCTTGCTGAACGACTTGCCCGACGGGGTCGGCATGCAGGTTGTCGATGGTGGTGACGTTCTGCCCGATCACCGAGCCGATCGGCGTGATGCAACTGCGCGCCGGCAGACCATCGATGTGAATGGTGCAGGCGCCGCACAGGCCCATGCCGCAGCCGAATTTGGTGCCGTTGTAGCCGGCGACGTCACGGATTGCCCAGAGCAGCGGCATGTCTTCCGTGACATCGAGTGGATGGTCCTGGCCATTGAGTTTCAGGGTAATCATGGGCACGCCCGCATATTTTTGGTGGTTATGGGGTCGAGCAATCTGCCGCCGTTGAATCAGCGGTGGTTCACGCAGATCGACTCAGGCTAATCGGCCGATACACATCAGTGAAGCTGAACACTGAACCTGTGGCGAGGGAGCTTGCTCGCGCTGAACGGCGCAGCAGTTCTCTGCTTTGAGCGAGGGGCGCTGCGCATCCCAGCGGGAGCAAGCTCCCTCGCCACAGAATTCATCGCTTGCTGATCTGCATCTGACCGGAGGCTCTCTTGTGCCGACGCGAACGTCTGCACCGGGCCTTTGGTGGAGCAAATGACGGTTATCGTTAGCTCGCTAAGTTAACCCAGCGTTAACAAAAAAGCCCTGCTGAGACAGGGCTTTTCAGTTGCAAGCTTTTAGCTACAAGCTGCAAGTAAAAGCAGTAGCTGGATCATGCTGCAGAGATTGTAGCTTGAAGCTCGTAGCTTGAAGCTCGCCGCTGCTTCAATACCGATTGGGCTCCATCTCCAGGTCGACATTGAAACGTTCGGCAATGTCTTTCTGGATACGCTGCGCCAGATCGAGCAATTGCAGGCCGGTTGCCGCGCCGTAATTGACCAGCACCAACGCCTGCAATTTATGCACGCCGGCGTCGGCTTCGCGGAAACCTTTCCAGCCAGCACGCTCGATCAGCCAGCCCGCCGCCAGTTTCATCTGCCCGTCCGCTTGTGCATAGGCCACCACGTCCGGGTGCTGCTGTTTGATCTGCGCGACGATGGCCGGCGACACCAGCGGGTTCTTGAAGAAGCTGCCGGCATTGCCGAGCACCGCCGGATCCGGCAATTTCTCGCTGCGGATGCTGCAAATGGCACGGCTGACGTCGGTCGGCGTCGGTTGTTCGATGCCCTGCTCGGTCAGGCGCTGACGCACCGGGCCGTATTCCAGGTGCAGATGGGCGACTCGATCCAGTTTTAAACGCACGCGCAGAATCAACCAACGCCCCGGCTGCTGTTTGAACAGGCTGTCGCGGTAGGCGAAGTTGCACTCTTCGAGACTGAAGTCGCGCAGCTCGCCGGTCTGGCGATCCAGTGCGGTCAGCCCGGCGAACACATCCTTGATCTCGACACCGTAGGCACCAATGTTCTGCATCGGCGCAGCGCCAACGGTGCCGGGAATCAGGCTGAGGTTTTCCAGTCCGGAAAATCCTAGCGCCAGCGTGTGCTGCACAAACGCATGCCACGGTTCGCCCGCTTCCGCCTCGATCACCACGCGGTTGCCGTCATCGCTGACAACGCGAATGCCACGGGTGGCCATGCGCAGCACCAGCGCCGCAATGTCAGCGGTCAGCAGCAAATTACTGCCGCCGCCGATCACCAGCAACGGCACGTCGTGAGCAGTGGAATAAGCCAGTGCTTCACGGACATCGGCGTCGCTATGGGCTTCGGCGAACAGTTGCGCGCGAACATCCACGCCAAAACTGTTGAACGGCTTCAGGGAAACCTGCGGTTGCACCTGCAAACTCATAACCGGCCCTTCACTTCGATCAACAATTGGTCACACGCAGCTTCAATCAGATCGAGCACCTGCTCGAAACCTTGATCGCCGTCGTAATACGGGTCCGGCACTTCATCGACCAGCCCTGCATAGCGACGCAAGAACAAATCCAGTTCGGCCTTGCCGGTGGAAGGCTGCAAAGCCTTGAGGTTGCGCAGGTTGCTGTTGTCCATCGCCAGAATCAGATCGCAACTGGCGAAATCGGCGCGAGTGACCTGCTGCGCGCGTTGCGC
Source organism: Pseudomonas helmanticensis (assembly GCF_900182985.1). Lineage (NCBI taxonomy): Bacteria > Pseudomonadati > Pseudomonadota > Gammaproteobacteria > Pseudomonadales > Pseudomonadaceae > Pseudomonas > Pseudomonas helmanticensis. The sequence goes on from NZ_FXUY01000002.1 coordinate 748,166, forward strand.
CGACAGGTCATAGCCGCGCACCTTGGCGGCGGCCTGGCTGCGTTTGTCCGGCGGATTGCCGACGTGCCAGTCACCGGTGCCGGCGGAAGCCACTTCGACCTGATCCGCCAGCCCCGCAGCGCGCAGCTTGTGGCGCAACACACCTTCGGCCGTGGGCGAACGGCAAATATTGCCCAGGCACACAAACAGAACGCGCATCAGGCCTCCAGCAGGCGACGAACGCGCTCGAGGTCTTCAAGCGTGTCGACACCGGTCGGCGGCGCGATCAACGCATCAGCGACATGAATACGCACGCCGTGCCACAGGGCACGCAGTTGCTCGAGCGATTCGGTGTTTTCCAGCCAGCACGGGCCCCAGCTCACGAAGTCCTGGAGGAAACCGGCGCGGTAGGCATAAATGCCGATGTGACGACGGTATGGCACGCCTTGCGGCAATTGCTCGCGGCTCTTGGCGAACGCATCGCGCGCCCACGGCAAGGTCGCACGGCTGAAGGTCAGCGCCAGACCGTTGAGGTCGCTGACGACTTTGACCACGTTCGGGTTGAACAGGGTGTCGACGTCTTCGATCGGCTCGGCCAGCGTGGCCATGCGCGCTTCAGTGTGGGCGGCGAGGTTGGCGGCGACCTGATCGATCACGCTTGGCGGAATCAGCGGCTCGTCGCCCTGCACGTTGACCACGATCGCGTCGGGCTCAAGGCCCAGTTTCGCCGCGACTTCAGCCAGACGATCGGTGCCGGAGTTGTGATCTTCACGGGTCAGCACCACTTCGGCGCCAAAGCCTTTGCAGGCCTCGACGATGCGCGCATCGTCAGTCGCAACCACCACACGGGTGGCGCTGCTTTTGCTCGCCTGTTCCCAGACATGCTGGATCATCGGCTTGCCGGCGATGTCCAGCAACGGCTTGCCCGGCAGGCGGGTCGAGGCGTAACGCGACGGGATGACAACGGTGAAGGCGGTGGTCATTTATCCAGACGCTCGTCGGTGGTCAGGGTGCGCGCTTCGCTTTCGAGCATCACCGGGATGCCGTCGCGGATCGGGTACGCCAGGCCGGCGCCCTTGCTGATCAGTTCGGTCTTGTCGGCGCTGAGCTTGAGCGGGCCTTTGCAGATCGGGCACGCGAGGATGTCGAGCAATTTGGTGTCCATGAACATTCCCTGGATAAAAGAGTTAAGGCAAAAGCCGATCCGGCAGCAGGCGCATCAACTGTGTGTCGAACCAGGCCACGAAGGCCGGCGACGGCACGGCATCGACCGCCAGATACCACCAGTCGGCAGCAGCGAAGGCACGGCACTTCACCGCGTCCTTTTCGGTCATCACCAACGGCAACGACGGTGTGAAATTCAAGGCCTGCACGCTGTATTCGGCGTGGTCGGCAAACGCATGCGGGACTGTTCGCCAGTCTAGCGCTTCGAGGGTATTGAAGAAACGTTGCGGATTACCGATCCCGGCGACCGCGTGTACGGCCTGACCCGTCGGAAAATGCTCGAGCGGCTTGCGCTCGCCACTGCGCAAATTGACCAGCGCGGTGGGTTGCAGGCGGAAAGCGAAGCCGTCGTCGCGGTCTTCAGTGGCACCGTTGAACAGTACGCCGTCGACGCTTTGCAGACGTTCGATCGGCTCACGCAACGGCCCGGCCGGCAGGCAGCGTTTGTTGCCGAGGCCACGGGCGGCGTCGATCAGCACCAGCTCCAGATCCCGCGCCAGACGATAATGCTGCATACCGTCATCGGAGAGGATCAGATCCAGCGGTTCGCTGGCGAGCAAGGCTTTGACGGCGGCGCTGCGATCGGGGTCGATCATCAACGGCACGCCGGTGCGCTGGACGATCAGCAGCGGCTCGTCACCGGCGATGTCAGCGGTTTGCTCGGCCTCAACGCGCCACGGCAATTGCGGTGGCTTGGCGCCGTAACCACGACTGACCACGCCGACACGCAAACCGCTGCGCCGGCAGTGTTCGATCAGCCAGAGAATCATCGGTGTCTTGCCGGTGCCGCCAACAGTGATGTTGCCGACCACAATCAAAGGCACCGGTGGCTGATAGATCTCACCCTCACCGTCGAGAAAACGCTGACGTTTGTTGACCACCACGCGGCGATACAACAATTCCAGCGGCCGCAGCAGCGCCAGGGCCGGGTGCCCCTGATACCACGCGGCGAGCAAACGATCGGCCAGGCTCATCAGGATTTCGGCGCAGCCTCAACCGTGGTCATGCGCAGATGGCTGAAACCGAGCTTGCCGGCCGCGTCCATGGCGGTGATCACTGATTGATGCTGAGTCTTGCCATCGGCACTGATCGACAACGGCATGTTGGTGTCACCGTTGGATTCTTTCTGCATCGCGTCCATCAGGGTCGCCAGATCGTTTTTCGGCAGAACCTTGTTGTTCACCGAAAACACGCCTTCAGCGCTGATGGCCACGTCGATCTGCTTGAGTTGCTGATCTTCGGCCGGCGAGCCGCTGACCGCTTCCGGCAGATCAACGCGCAGCTGGGTTTCGCGGGTAAAAGTCGTGGTCACGACGAAAAACAGCAACAGGATAAACACCACGTCGATCAGCGACGCGAGGTTGATGTCTATCGTTTCCCGAGGTTTGCGACGGAATTTCACGCGCGCCCCTCGGTCAGGTCGACGTCACGGTCGCCCTGCACCACTTCAACCAGTTTGATCGCTTCCTGTTCCATGCCCACCACCAGTTCGTCGATGCGGCGTTGCAGGAACCGGTGGAAGAACACTGCTGGAATACCGACCATCAGGCCTGCAGCGGTGGTAATCAGTGCCTTGGAGATACCACCGGCCAAAACCGAAGCGTTGGTGGTCATGCCGGAACCGGTGAAGGCGCTGAAAATATCGATCATGCCCAGCACGGTGCCGAGCAGTCCGAGCAACGGCGACATGGCGGCGATGGTGCCCAGCGCGCTGACGTAGCGCTCGAGTTCATGAATCACCCGCGCGGCGGCCTCTTCAATGCACTCTTTCATGATCTCGCGACCATGCTTGGAGTTGGCCAGACCGGCGGCGAGGATTTCCCCCAGCGGCGAGTTGGCGCGCAATTCCTTGAGTTTTTCTTTATTGAGCTGTTTGTCCTTGATCCAGACCCAGACCTGACCCAACAGGTGCTCGGGGGTGACGCGACTGGCGCGCAGGGTCCACAGGCGTTCGGCGACAATCGCCATCGCCGCGATGGAACTCAGAATGATCGGCAACATCATCCAGCCGCCGGATTTGACCAATTCCCACACAGTGACAGTCCCCTCGAAAAAGTGCGCCACTTTACCATACCGGTCAGCGATTAAGACCCGCCGCCCCGACGACCGTGACGGGGTATTCGCCGGCGCCCCGATCAACGGGCGACTGCGGGCGGATCGCGCCAGAAACGCCGCTGTTGACGCATCGTCCACGGAGGTTTGAAGCGGCCCAATTGCAGATGAATGGCGCCTTGTTCAGCGCTGTCATAAATGCGCAGACCCTGTTTGCGATAACGCGCGAGCACGGTCGGGTGCGGATGGCCGAAGGAGTTGCCGTGGCCCCGGGAAATCAGCACCGACTCGGGCTGCAACGTTTTCAGCAGGGCCATGGATGAAGAGCTGCGGCTGCCATGATGCGGCGATTGCAACCATTGCGTCGGCACCGCCAGCGGGCTGTCGAGCAGGCTACGTTCCGCGTGGGTATCGATGTCGCCGGTCAGCAGGATGCGCTCGCCATTGGCTTCGATCTGCAATACGCATGAACGCTGATTGCTGTCCTCGGCATCCGACCATTGCCAGAGCTGAAAATGGACGCCGTCCCATTGCCATTGCCGACCGGTTTCACACTCTTCGGCACGCAATGCGGCGGGCAATCCCGGCGGATCGCCGCTGACCACCCGACGCAGGTTGATCCCGCGCATCAGCGCCAGCGCGCCGCCGGCATGATCGGCGTCCGCGTGGCTGAGCAACATCAGATCAATTTTTGCCACGCCCAGCTTGTGCAAGGCTGGCAATACCACGCGCTCGCCGAGGTCGAACTCGCCAAAGCGTGGGCCTGCGTCGTAGAGCACGGTGTGATGACGGGTACGGATCAGGATCGCCAGGCCCTGGCCGACATCGAGTTGCCAGATGTCGGCCATTCCTTCGGCGAGCCGTTCGCGCGGCGGCACCAGCAGGATCAGCAGCAACGGCCAGCCCAATACACGCATCGGCACACCGCGCGGCAACAGCAACAGCAAGGCGCCGAGACTGCCCAGCGCCCAGACCCACACCGGCAATGACGGGCCAATCCAAGCGGGCCATTGCCCGGCGATCACAGCCAGGCCGCGAAACAGCCAATCGACTAAGCCACCGGCCAGCCACAACAAACCTTCACCGATATAAGGCACCGGCAACAACAGCGTCCCGAGCAATGCCGGCGGCAGTACCACGAGACTGACCCAAGGCACCGCGAATAGATTGGCCAGCGGTCCGCTCACGCTGATCGGCAAATTCAGCGCCAACAGCACCGGGCACAGGCCGATCGCAATCAACCATTGCGCCCGCGTCCAGGTCTGCCACCAGCGCCACGGGCCCAGCCGCGCGCCAAACGTGAAAATCAGCACCGCCACCGCCGCGAAGGACAACCAGAAGCCGGGACGCAGACTCGCCAGCGGATCGAACAGCAGCACCGCGTTGAATGCGAGCAACAATGGCCACCACGCACCGAGATGGCGAAAACGCAGACGCCACAGCAGCACCAGCGCGACCATCACGCAGGCGCGCTGCACCGGCACGTCGAACCCGGCAAGCAATCCATAACCGAGCGCTGCCGCCAATGCCAGGCCACAGGCCCACGGCAGCCAAGGCCAACGCAATGGCCATATTCCAAGGCGCGCCAGCCCGGCAATCAATCCGTACATCAGCGCCGCCAGCAAACCGATGTGCTGGCCGGAAATAACCAGTAAATGCACGGTGCCGGTGTCCTGCAGAACTTGCCAGTCTTCGCGACTGAGGCCCGAACCGTCCCCCAGCACCAGCGCGGCCAGTGCGCCGCCGCGCCCTTGCGCATCCACCTCAAGCAAGCGCTGCCGGATGCTGTCCCGCCAGGCACCGCGAGCCGGCGCCAGACGCTGGCCATCCTTGATCGTCCCGGTCGCACCGATGCGTTGCGCCAACAGCCACGCTTCATAATCGAAGGCGTCCGGATTGAGCAAACCGACGGGACGTTTCAGCTTCACCGCCAGTCGCCAACGCTCGCCGCTGTTGACCGTAGGCCCGGCGTACCACGCCAGACGCATTAATGTCGGCAGCTTGTCGTGACGCGAGCGTGCATCAGCCAACTCGAAGCGCACCACGCCATCGCCGCTCTGCGGCAGCCCGACCACTCGTCCTTCCAGCCAACGGGTCTCGCCATCCAGTGCGACGGGTAACCGATCGCCCAGCGCCCACTGCGCGCTGACGCACGTCCACGTCAAGCCAAACAACAGAAAGACCAATGGATAGCTGCGAAACGGCAGCACCAGCAAACCTGCGACCGGTAACGCCAGCATCAACCAGACCGGCGGTAAGGCCGGCATAAAAACCGGGGCCAGCAAACCGACTGCCAGCGCCATCATCCCTGTGCGCATAAGCCCGTCCTTGAGAGTCCCGCACTTAGGCATAGCGGGTGTTCGACAGGAGCGTCGTCAACAATTGTCACAAAGTCTGAATGGGCCGCTCGTAGAATCCAGACATACTTGCCGCCTTAACCGACCGAGAAGCCTTATGCCCCGGCGCTTATTCAAACGTTACATGCCCGATCCGACGAGCATCAGGGAACACAAATCCTTACGCTTTCTCGGCAAGTTGCTGCATGACCCGAACCTCTGGCACCTCAATCGTCACTCGGTCGCCCGGGCGATGGCGGTTGGCCTGTTTGCCGCGTTCCTGCCGATTCCCGCGCAGATGCTGGTGGCTGCAGCGCTGGCCATCACGGTGCGGGGGAACATGCCGATTGCCGTTAGCCTGGTCTGGCTGACCAACCCGATCACCATGCCGGCGGTATTCTTTTGCACCTATCAGGCCGGGGCGTGGTTGATGGATGTGCCCGCGCGGCATCTGCCCGATGAGCTGACCTGGGAATGGATCAGCAGTCAGCTGTCGACGCTGTGGCAGCCGTTTTTGCTCGGTTCGGTGGTGTGCGGCCTGGTACTCGGTGCGCTGGCCTATTTCGTGGTGATGATGTATTGGCGCTGGTGGGTGGCGCGGCAGTGGGCGCGGCGCAAGAAAAACCGAAAGCCCTGAACGCAAAACGGCCTCCGCAATGGGAGGCCGTTTTGTTTTGTGCTGTCGGACACGATCTGTAGGAGCTGCGGCACGCGGCGATCTTTTGATCTTTTAAAAACAACATCAAATGATCGCAGCGTGCCGCAGCTCCTACAGGGATTGTGTGTGGATCAGGTACGCATCCCGCGCCCACTCACCAGCAGCCGTGCACAACCGAGATACAGCACCACCGTCGCCACCAGCATGAAGGTGATCGCAATGCCGATCTTGATATCCGACACGCCGAGAATGCCGTAGCGGAAAGCGTTGACCATGTGCAACACCGGGTTGGCCAGCGACACGGTCTGCCAGAACGGTGGCAGCAAGGTGATCGAGTAGAACACGCCACCCAGGTACGTCAGCGGGGTCAACACGAACGTCGGGATGATCGAGATATCATCGAAATTGCGCGCAAACACCGCGTTGATGAAGCCCAGCAACGAGAAAATCGTCGCCGTCAGCACCACCACCAGAATGGTCACACCGAGGTGATGCACCTGCAAATCGGTGAAGAACATCGACAGAATCGTCACGATCACGCCGACCATCAAACCGCGCAGCACGCCGCCACAGGTGTAGCCGATCAGGATCGTGTGCGGCGACACCGGCGAGACCATCAACTCTTCGATAGAACGCTGGAACTTGCTACCGAAGAAACTCGAGACCACGTTGCCATAGGAGTTGGTGATCACCGACATCATGATCAGGCCCGGCACGATGTACTGCATGTAGGTGAAGCCACCCATGTCGCCAATCTGCCGACCGATCAGGTTACCGAAAATCACGAAGTACAGCACCATGGTGATCGCTGGCGGCAGCAAGGTCTGCGGCCAGATCCGCGTGAAGCGTTTGACCTCGCGGTAAACAATGGTCTGCAGGGCGACGAGGTTGGGACGGAATTCGGAACTCATACCGCCACCTTCGACAGATTTTTCTCCACCAGGGACACGAACAGCTCCTCGAGGCGATTGGTTTTGTTACGCAGGCTCAGCACTTCAATGTTCTGCTGCGCCAACTGGGTGAACAACGCCGTGATGCCCATGGATTTGTCGACCTGGACTTCGAGGGTATGGCCATCGATCAACCGCGCAGGGTAGCCGAGCAATTGCGGCGTGGCGCTCAAGTCGTTTTTAAGGTCGAGCAAGAAGGTTTCCACGTGCAACTGGCCCAGCAATTGTTTCATGCTGGTGTTCTCGACGATGGTGCCGTGGTCGATGATGCCGATGTTGCGGCACAACTGCTCAGCCTCTTCCAGATAGTGCGTGGTGAGGATGATGGTGATGCCTTTCTGGTTCAGCTCGGTGAGGAACGTCCACATCGAACGGCGCAGTTCGATGTCGACGCCTGCGGTCGGTTCGTCAAGGATCAGCAGACGCGGTTCGTGCACCAACGCGCGGGCGATCATCAAGCGCCGCTTCATGCCGCCGGACAGCGAACGCGATGGCACGTCGCGCTTGTCCCACAAGCCCAGTTGGGTCAGGTACTGCTCGGCGCGTTCCTTGGCGATTTTCGCCGGAATGCCGTAGTAACCGGCCTGGGTCACGACGATGTCGAAGGTTTTCTCAAACTGGTTGAAGTTGAATTCCTGCGGCACCACGCCGATCGAGCGCTTGAGCTGCGCAGGATTCTTGTCCAGGTCATGACCGAAGATATTCACCGTGCCGCTGGTCTTGTTGACCAGGGTCGAGAGGATGCCGATGGTGGTGGATTTGCCGGCGCCGTTAGGGCCGAGCAAGGCGAAAAAGTCACCTTCGGCGACGTCCAGATCGATACCACTCAAGGCCTGGAACCCGTTGCCGTAGGTTTTGGTTAGCTGCCGGATGGACAGAGCGGAACTCATATCTGATTTACGCACCATTGAAGGGATAAAAGGAGACGGCGGCGATGGATCGAACCGCAGCGCAAGTGCGCAATGGTGCTTGCCGCCGCCGCACAAGTACAGTCAAGTGTGTCGATAGTAGGTATTAAGTCAACGCGGTCATGACCGCTTTTTTGTAGGCCGGGCGCTGCTTCAGGCGCTCGTACCAGGCTTGCAGATGCGGTTGCGGCGCGCGCTCGATAGGCATCTCGAACCAGGCATAAATGAAACTGCCCAATGGAATGTCGCCCATGCCGATGTCTTGGCCGGAGAGATACGCTTGGCTGGCCAACGCCTCGTCGGCCATGCTCAGCAACTCGTTGCATTCCTTGATCGCGGCATTGATGGCCGGCCAGTCCTGCTTGTCTGCCGGCGTGCGCAGAACACCCCAGAATACGGTGCGGAACGGACCGGCAAAACTCGACGTGGTCCAGTCCATCCACTTGTCAGCGATGGCGCGGGCTTGCGGATCCGCCGGATACCAGGCGCTGTCGGGCGCATGTTTGGCCAGCAGGTAACGAACGATGGCGTTGGATTCCCACAGCACGAAGCCGTCATCCTCGATCACCGGCACCCGACCGTTCGGGTTCATCTCCCGGTACTCTGGCGTGTCGACTACGCCGAAGGCGCCACCGGCATCGATCGCTTCGTAAGCCAGACCGAGCTCCTCGGCAGCCCACAACGGCTTCCTGACATTCGATGAGTTTTTCCGTCCCCAGATCTTCAGCATGACCGGCTCTTTTCAAATGAGTGGGCGGCCAGCATACGCCGGATCAGACGCGGCTTACATCGTTGTGCATGTCGCCCAACAGCTGTGGCTGCTGATCGCCGAACAGGTGCGGATAGCATTTTTCCAAGTGTTCGAAGAAGAAGGTTTCCGGCACATCGGTGAACTGACCGTGATCGACCAGGTACTCCATCAATTGCGCACCGTCGCGGTTGAACGGATGGAAAACACTGTCGTTGACGCCGTCGAATTCCAGCGGCGCAACGTTGAACAATTCGCAGAGTTTCTGGTTGAACGCGGGTGTCGCCTTTACCCAGCGTTCATTGAGGAAAAGCTCGGTATAGCCGTGCATGGCGAACATGTCGCTTTTCAGCAATTCGAGCAGGCGTGGCGTCGATAAATGATTCTTCACGTCGGCCAGACCGATCCGCGCCGGGATCCCGCAATGCCGCGCACAACCCGCGAGCAGCGTGGCTTTGGGCACGCAATAACTCTCCCCCGCCGCCAACGCATAGCTGCCACGCAGGGTGTGTGGATCACGGCTGAAGGTGTAGGGGTTGTAGCGCACCGCCTCGCGCACGGCGTAATAAAGATTGATCGCCTGCTCGACCGGGTCGCGGCTGGCACCCCGGTGTTGTTCAGCGAACTCCACCACCGCCGGGTGGTCACTATCGGTGAAGCGGCCGGGACTCAGATATTCGTGCATGACGACAATCTCCTGAATGAGTCTGGAGTCTAGCGACAGCTTCAGCACAGAGATAACGACGTTTCGGCCAAACTTGGACGCAAAGACGCGGATCGACCGAACGATTTCTTACACGTGTTGCCCACCGAACCTACGAAAACCATCCGGGGTTTCCCACGATTTCAATCACCTTGGTCTGACCACCCGGTTTTGCAGATGCCGTCTAAGCTCTGGAGGGTCGATTTGCCTTGGTTCACGGAGGACTGAATATGCTGTTGTTGTGGATACTGGTTTTGATTGTCGGCGTGGCCTATCTCGCCCACCGGCGTATTTCGCCTCTGCCTGCATTGGGCATCGTCGCGGTCTACCTTTTGGCGATGGGTATTTTCAGTCACGCGCCGGGCTGGCTGTTGCTAGTGTTGTGGGTCGTGCTGGCGGTGGTCGCCGCGCCGTTGTTGCTACCTGACCTGCGCCGCAGACATTTCAGCGCGCCACTGTTCAACTGGTTCCAGAAAACCCTGCCGCCGATGTCGCAGACCGAACGCGACGCGATCGATGCCGGCACTGTCTGGTGGGATGGCGAGCTGTTCAGCGGCCGTCCGGACTGGGACAAACTGCTGGCCTATCCGAAGGCGCAATTGAGCGAAGAAGAACAGGCGTTCATCGACGGCCCGACCGAAGAACTCTGCGCGATGGTCACCGACTGGCAGATTGGCCAGTCGATGGACCTGCCGCCCGAAGCCTGGGCGCATATCAAGGAACATGGCTTTTTTGCCCTGATCATCCCGAAGGAGTTTGGCGGTAAAGGCTTCTCGGCCTACGCCCACTCGCAGGTGGCGATGAAACTCGCCACCCGCAGCGGCGACCTCGCCTCCACGGTCATGGTGCCAAACTCCCTCGGCCCGGCCGAACTGCTGCTGCATTACGGCACCGACGAACAACGCAATCACTACCTGCCCCGCCTGGCCCGTGGCGATGACATTCCGTGCTTCGCCCTCACCGGCCCACTCGCCGGTTCCGATGCCGGCGCGATGCCCGACACCGGGATCATCTGCAAAGACGAATGGGAAGGTCAGGAAGTGATCGGCCTGCGCCTGAACTGGGAAAAACGCTACATCACCCTCGGCCCTGTCGCCACCCTCCTCGGCCTCGCGTTCAAGGCGTATGACCCGGAACATTTGTTGGGTGACAAGGAAGACCTCGGCATCAGCCTCGCGCTGATCCCGACCGATACCGCCGGTGTCGAAATCGGTCGTCGTCACTTGCCACTGGGCGCGGCGTTCATGAACGGCCCGAACTCCGGCAAGGACGTGTTCATCCCGCTGGACTTCCTCATCGGAGGTCAGGAGATGCTCGGCAAAGGCTGGATGATGCTGATGAACTGCCTGTCGGTGGGGCGCTCAATCTCGTTGCCGGCCGTCGGCACTGGCGCAGCCAAATTCACCAGTCTGGTGACCGGCCAGTACGCGCAGATTCGTGAACAGTTCAACGTGCCACTGTCGGCGTTCGAAGGCATTCAGGAAGCCATGGCACGCATCGGCGGCAACGCGTGGATGATGGACGCCGCGCGCATGCTCACCGCCAACGCGGTGGACCTCGGCGAAAAACCGTCGGTACTGTCGGCGATCCTCAAATACCACCTGACCGAACGCGGTCGCGAATGCATCAGCCACGCCATGGACGTGCACGGCGGCAAGGCGATCATCATGGGCCCGAACAATTACCTCGGGCGCAGCTGGAACGGTGCACCGATCTTCATCACCGTGGAAGGCGCGAACATTCTTTCGCGCAACCTGATGATCTTCGGTCAAGGGGCGATTCGTTGCCATCCGTTCGTGCTCAAGGAAATGGCCTTGGCCGGTCGCGAGGACAAGGACCAAGCGCTGAAAGAGTTCGACGGCCTGCTGCTCAAACACATCGGTTTCGCCGTGAGCAACGCCGCGAGCACGCTGGTGTTGAACCTCGGCTTCGGCCATTTCGAGCACGCACCGGGCGACAAGATCAGCCAAGGCTACTTCCGTGCACTCAATCGTCAGGCAGCGGCATTTGCCATGTTGGCTGATTTCAGCATGATGCTGCTCGGTGGCGAGCTGAAACGCCGCGAACGCCTATCGGCGCGTCTGGGTGACGTGTTGAGCAACCTGTATCTGGCCTCCGCTGCGCTCAAGCGTTATCACGATCTGGATTCGCCGGCGTACATGGAGCCACTGTTCCGCTGGGCGATGGAAGAAAGCCTCGGCCAATCGGAACGTGCGCTGGATGAATTGCTGCGCAACTTCCCGAACAAGGTCTTCGGCTGTCTTTTGCGCGTTATCGTCTTCCCGTTCGGTCGTCGCCACACCGGGCCGTCAGACAAACTCGGTGCCGAAGTGGCTGGCGTGATCGGTCGGGCCAAGGGCGATCCGGCGCTGGAAGAGTTGCTTGCAGGCTGCTACCGCCCGCAATCGGCAGACGATGCGGTCGGTGCGTTGCAACACGCCAGTGATCTGCTGAATGCTGCGCAACCGCTGCACAAAAAACTGCACACTTCGCTGAAAAGCGGTCAGGTCAAACCGGCCGCAGGCGAACACGCCATCGATGCAGCGCTGGAGGCTGGCGTGTTGCAACCGGTGGAAGCGCAGAGCCTGCGTGATGCCGAAACGGCGCGGCGCAAGGTCATCGATGTCGATGATTTCGACAAAGAGGAACTGAAACAGGCAGAGGGCAAAGTCCGCTGATCCTGAGACCCATGTCCAAGCGGGCGCAGGAGCTTTATACTCCCGCGCCCGTTTTGCTCTTGAGGACTTATCTCGTGTCCAACGTCGTTGCCGATCATCTTGTGTTGCTCGACCACCTGCGCAGTATCCTGGTCGCCGTAGGTGAGGCCGAACAGGTTCCCGAAGAAAGCCATGCCCTGTTCCTGGAGCGCTTCGACGAACTGCTGGCGTCGCTACCGATCGAACCGATCGAAAGCCAATACCTGGGCCAGGACATCCTGACTCAAGTGATTAGCCGTTACCCGCAAATTGCTCACCTGATCCCGCGCGATCTGTTGTGGTTCTTCGCCGGTGATTGCCTGCACTACCTGTCCGATGAAGAAATCGACATGTATCAGGCGCTGGAAGAACGTCGCTACGAAGCCGAACAGAACGATGAACCGTTCGACTGGAACCAGGAAAAGCAGTTGCTGGCGATGTCTGCTCAGGACAGCAAGCACTGATTCAATTCGTTGATTGAAGTCAAAAGATCGCAGCCTTCGGCAGCTCCTGCAGGGGCTGTGATCTTTTGCTTTTGCGTTACAACAATCCCTCGCTTTCCGGCAGCTCGTACGCCATCGCGGCGTTACTCGCACTGCCCGACTTCCCCGGCTTGCTCAGCGTCGGTTCTTTCTCCAGACACTCCACCAGATAGTCGATAAACACCCGCAGTTTCGGCGGCAGATAGCGCGTCGGCGAATGCAGCAGCCAGAGTCCGCCGTGGTAGGAAGCCAGGAACGTCCAGTCCGGCAACACCTGCACGACCAACTTCTGCTCCAAGGCATAACGCGCGGTGAAATACGGCAGACTGCCAATACCGATGTGCTGCAACACCGCCCCCAACCGGACGCCGGTGTGGTTGGCGGCGTAACGACCGCGCACCCCGACCGTGACGGCTTTGCTGCCTTTCTTGAATTTCCAGCGCGCATCGCTCGGCGTTTCGCCCAGATAAATGCAGCTGTGGTTAAGCAAGTCATGAGGATGAGTCGGCGTGCCGTGTTCGGCCAGATATTGCGGTGTGGCGCAGAGCAAATGGTCGATGGTCAGCAGCTGACGACCCACCAGACCCGCCGGTGGTCTATCGGTGATGCGGATCGCCAGATCGACATGGTCGTCAATCAGATCAACTTGCCGATCTTCCAGCAACAACTCGACGTCGACCTTGGGGTAGCGCCGCAGAAACTCGGGCATGTGCGGATGAACCACAAAGCGGCCCACCGCTTTCGGCACACTGACCCGCACCAGCCCTTCCGCTTCATGGGTGAACTGGCCGCTGATTTCCATCACGGACTTAGCGGCGCTGACCATCTCCTGGCAGCGCTTGAATACCTCTTCGCCACCATCACTCAAACGCAACTTGCGCGTCGTGCGTTGCAGCAACCGCGTGGCCAAGGCTTTTTCCAGTCGAGAAATGCTGCGACTGACCGCAGAGGGTGACGAACCGAGCTGTCGGGCTGCTTCTGAAAAGCTGCCGGTCTCCACGACCTTGACGAAAATCGCCATTTCACCGAGCAGTGGCAGCGGTAGATTTATGCTCACAGCGCACAAGTCCTTTGATGTTTGAACGGATTATCACGTTATTACACGATTCATATAATAAAAATAGAAACTTTAATAAGGGCATGGAATATGACGCTTCGCCTCTTTTTCCATAGTGATGACCTCAAGGCCAATGTGGAAGTCCTCGACTGCACGCCCCACGAGAACGAATTTGCCGTAGTACTGCGCGCCACGCTGTTCCATCCGCAAGGCGGCGGGCAGCCATGCGATACCGGCTGGATCGGCGAAGCCCAGGTGCTGCGCGTGGTCCAGGATCCAGACCGGATCATTCACTTTGTCGACCGACCGGTAGCGCTGGGCATGACCGCTATTCGGGTTGATGAACAGCGCCGCCGCTTCAACACCCGCATGCATTCGGCCGGGCATCTGATCGGGCATTTCGTCCAGGCCATGGGCTGGATGCCGATCAAGGCGCACCACTGGCCGGACGAAGGGCGGGTGCAATTCAAACCCGGCGATGGCGCTCAGGAAGTCGACGCGCAAACCCTTCAGACCGGCATCGAGCAATGGATCGAACACGATCTGCCACGCCTGACGTCCCTGCGCGAAGGCGCGCGGGAAATCGGCTTCGGTGAACTCCCGGCCTATGGCTGCGGCGGCACCCATGTACGTAGCCTGAAGGATCTTGGCACAGTCACGATCGCGTCCCTTTCGCAGAAGAAAGGCACGTTGTCCGTCCAGTACAGCGTGGATTGAGCATTTTCGGACGCTGCCCTCGCGCAGCGTCCGGCGCCGGGGAACCGCACTCGCAGGTTCCGTTGACTATCGATAGATGGACCTAAATAACATGATGCTAGACGTCGAGCGTCTCGATGAGACGTGCATAAAAAAACTGGCCAACGAAGAAGTCCTCGCCATCCGCGTCAAAGGCTTTCTGCCCGAGCCGCTGGCGATCGAGATTGGCGACAAGATCCTTGCTCCAGGCTTTGAGGGCTACATCAACGCACCCAGCATCGGCCGCATCGGCATGGCGTTTTACGAGGCGGAAAACCAGCCGCTGCTGATCGAAGACTACTTCGAGCGTGCCACCAGCAACATCGCCGAACTGCGCAATCGCTGTGCGCCCTACTCGTCGCCGGTCGACACCTTGCGCTGCATGTTCGACGAATCATGGCCGGCCGGTGCGCATCTGGAAAACCTCTACGGGCGCAAGATGTACGTCGGCCTTTCACGCGTGGTGAAGCCCGGCGTGTGCTTCCTCGCCCACCACGACATCTTTGCCAAAGATGCGCCGGACAGTTTCCAGGCCCGCAGCCTGGAGGCGCAGTTCGCCTGCAACGTTTACCTGAACATGCCGACTGACGGCGGCGCATTGCAGATGTGGGACGACGACATCACCCCGGACCAGTTCGACGAGATGCGTGGCGACAGTTACGGCATCGACCCGGCGCTGCTCGGGCCGCCAACCCTTGAGGTGCGGCCGCAGCCCGGCGACTTCATCATGTTCAATTCGCGCTGCATGCACTCGGTGACCCCGGGCGTGGCGGATCCGCGCTTGAGCCTTTCCTTCTTTGTCGGCTATCGCGGCAATGCTTCACCCCTGACCTTCTGGAGCTGAGATGTATTCGAATTACCTGGGCGAGTTTCTGGCGCTGGCTACTATCCACTTTCTCGCCGTGGTTGCTCCCGGCCCGGACTTCGCCGTAACCATTCGCCAGAGCGTGCGCTTCGGGCGGCTGGTGGGGATTTGCACGGCACTGGGCATCGGTGCGGGGATTTCCGTGCACGTGCTGTACACCCTGCTCGGCGTTGGCGCGCTGATGCACACCACCCCGTGGTTGCTGACCGTGGCCAAAGTGGTGGGCGCTGCCTACATTGTCTACCTCGGTGTCAGCCTGATCCGCAGCAAACCGAAAACCAGCCTTGAAGGTGAAAAATCTGCGGAAGAACCGCTGGTTGAGCAATCGTTGTTCAAGGCGTTCAGTACCGGTTTCCTGACCAACGCCACCAACCCCAAGGCCACGCTGTTCTTCCTGGCGATCTTCACTACGATCATCAGCGCCAGCACACCCCTGCAAATCCAGGCGTTCTATGGCTTGTGGATGTGTTTTGTAAACGCCTTGTGGTTTGTGATCGTCGCGCTGTTTTTCTCCAGCAACAAGGTGCGACTGCTGTTCATGCGCATGGGCCACTGGTTCGAACGCAGCATGGGGGTGATCCTGATTCTGTTCGCCGGACGCTTGATGCTGTCGATGTAAACCACCAAAAAAGTCCCGGCACACTCTGCCGGGACTTTTTCATTTCTGCGCCTCTTTTGCATTTCTGTGCGACAGATCCCGTTTCGAGACTCCCTCGGCACTCCCTCACGGTGTTAGTTTGCAAAACGTTTCAGACGCTTCCGTCAGAAACTTCTTATCAACTGCCTGCCAAGGAATGCCTCCGTAATGGATTTCTCCCTCAAGCAACTGGCCGCCGCTACCCTGATGCTGGCCAGCCTCGCGTCATTTACCACCGCCGCTCAAGCCAACATCACGCCACAGCAGAGCGCGGTCATCCTGAAATCCTTCGACGATAAAAGCGTGACGGATTTCCGCGAGTTTCTGGGCAGCCTGGCCAAGAGCGACATCGCCAAAAGCGACAATCTCGGCCCGGCCATCAGCACTTTCCTCGACAATAAAACCCTGACCGCTGAACAGCAGAACGAAATCCATCGCCTGCTGGGCATCTACACCCGCGTCAAATACGGCAAGGCCGCGCTGGAAACCTTGCGTGAACTGGTCGAGATTCCGACCTTCCAAAAGGAAGGCGTGGCGCAGCACGACAATCCTGAGTTCATCAAGATTGCCGGCAAGATCCAGAGCCTTGCCGAATCGTTCAACCTGAACTTCCGCAACATCGACAACCGCGTCTACGAAATATCCCTCGAAGGCCAAGGTGATGAAGTCGTCGGCATTCACGCGCACGCCGACGTGGTGCCGGTGACTCCGGAAAACTGGGTGCTCAAGGACGGCACCAAGCTTGATCCGTTCAAAGTCACCCTGATTGGCGATCGCATGTACGGTCGTGGCACCGAGGATGACAAGAACGGCATCGTCGTTGCGATGTACGCGATGAAAGTGATCAAGGAAGAAAAACTGCCGCTGGCGCGCAACTTCAAGCTGCTGGTCGACACCACTGAAGAAACCAGCGGTGACGCGATTCCTTATTACTTCGAAAAAAACCCGACGCCGGCCTACAACATGGCGCTGGACGGTGGTTACCCGGTAGTAATTGCCGAGAAAGGCTACGGCACCGTGATGGCCAAATTTGCCAAACGCCCGGCTGAAGGCAAAGGCGCTGAAATCACTTCGATGACCGGCGGCCTGGCGACCAACCAGATTCCGTCGGCCTCGGTCGTCACCTTGCTGACCGACAAGCCTGCCGAACTGGCTGCCAGCCTGCAAAAGGCCGGCAACGAGTTTGCCAAACACAATGGCGGCAACTTCGAAGTGGCAGCCAGGGTTGACGGTAAAGACGTCAAACTGACGGTGACCGGCGTTTCCGCGCACTCTTCCGAGCCGGAATCGGGCGTTAACCCGGTGGCGCGCATGCTGGTGTTTATCAATAGCCTGAACGGCAAGGTAGCGCTCAAGCACAACCAGTTCACCGACGCAGCCCGTTACGCTGCCGAGAACTGGGGCCTGGATTACCTCGGTAACACCTTGAAGGTGGGCTTCTCCGACAGTTTCATGGGGCCGCTGACTACGTCGCTCACCTACGTCGGTGAGGATGACAAAGCCTTCAAACTGGCGGTGAACCTGCGTGTTCCGAAGGGCAAGTCGCCGGAAAAACTCAAGACTGAAATCGCTGACAAACTCAGCGCATGGACCAAGAAAACTCACGTCGCCGTGGACTTCGATTATTCGGTCGCCGAACCGATGTACCGCAACCCGGAAGGTGAATGGGTCAAGGCATTGCTGGCCGTGTCGACAGAAAACCTCGGCATGAAGCACGAGTTCGGCACCTCTGCCGGTGCGACGTCGGTGCATGAACTGCCTAACGGCGTCCAATTCGGCCTGGCGCGCCCTGAGGTGAAATACACCGGGCACACCGATGGCGAGTTCAAGACCGTTGACCAGTTCTTGCTCGACCTGCAAATCGTCACCGAAATGATGGGTCGCATCGGGCAACTGCCAAAGCTGTGATCGATCGCTGGAACCCGGTCAGCGCATGACCGGGTTCTGGCAGACACAATAAAAGGACCCTGAGGTCCTTTTTATTGGCGACGACAAATCGCGCACAAACAAAAACGCCGATCATCACTGATCGGCGTTTTTGTTGAATATGGAGCGGGAAACGAGACTCGAACTCGCGACCCCGACCTTGGCAAGGTCGTGCTCTACCAACTGAGCTATTCCCGCAATGGCGTCCCCTAGGGGACTCGAACCCCTGTTACCGCCGTGAAAGGGCGGTGTCCTAGGCCACTAGACGAAGGGGACACAGGCTACAACTTTCACTAATAAAAACGCCGCTCACTGAGCGGCGTCTTTAGAATTTGGAGCGGGAAACGAGACTCGAACTCGCGACCCCGACCTTGGCAAGGTCGTGCTCTACCAACTGAGCTATTCCCGCAAATGGCGTCCCCTAGGGGACTCGAACCCCTGTTACCGCCGTGAAAGGGCGGTGTCCTAGGCCACTAGACGAAGGGGACACGCTACCCGGAACACATGGTGTGTGTTTCGGTGTCCAGATCCGCGTCCGAAGACTTGGTTCCGGTTTCACTCAGCACCGCCCGAAAGCACTGCTGTTTAAAAATGGAGCGGGAAACGAGACTCGAACTCGCGACCCCGACCTTGGCAAGGTCGTGCTCTACCAACTGAGCTATTCCCGCAATGGCGTCCCCTAGGGGACTCGAACCCCTGTTACCGCCGTGAAAGGGCGGTGTCCTAGGCCACTAGACGAAGGGGACACGCTACAACATTCACTTCCTGCCGCGCTTCGCTGTGTGCTTTACGCTGCAAGTGGCGCGCATTCTATGGATGGATTGAGAGGTCGTCAACCCCCAGATATAAATTTATTTAAATCAATGACTTCGACCTGCTTTACGGGAGCAATCGGGCTTTTCCGTCGCCCGAGTCCTGACGCCTATATTCCGCCACTCGCCAAGGCGTTATAGTCCACCGCACGGTGATGGCATTCTGCACATCAAGCGCCAGCATTCATATAAACAGCCGGCGGCCGATACAGATTGAACCAGCCGATCCAACTCGTCGAGCCGCGCTAGGCGCATGAAAGCCCAGCCACTACACTCGCATGCGAACCCTATAAAGAGGTCTTACCGGTGACACCACTCATGATCACCCTGCTTGTCATAGCCGGGATCGCAATTCTGATCGCCATTGGCTACATGAACCATGTGGTGGAAAACAACAAACTGGAGAAGGCCCGCACCAAAGTCGAACTCAACGACCGCCTGCGTCGTTGCGGCGAGCTGACCGAGACTTTCCCCGGCCAATTCATGACCCCGTCCCTGAAGCTGTTGTTGACGCGCCTGGAACTCAACGTTTGCCAGCGCCTGTTGAACCTGGAAAAGACCAGCGCCACCACCAAGGCGCGCATCACCGAACTGAGTGCACTGGTCGCCCAAGGCGAGTCGATCCCGGTCAACAACCCACCTGCACCGATCATGACCGAAGCCAAGGCCAAAGACGTACGCTTCCTCCTCGAAGCCCTCCACGGCCAAATCACCCGCGCTGCCCACGACGGCTTCCTGCCACCGAACGAAGCCAAACACTGGGTGCGTGAAGTCCGGCACATTCTGGTGTTGCTGCACATCGAGTTCTTCAACAACCTCGGTCAACAGTCGCTGCAACAAAACCAGCCCGGCCAGGCCCGCCTCGCCTTCGAACGCGGCGTGCAATACCTGCGCAAGCAGCAGAACCCGCAGATCTACTCCGAACAGCTGCAATACCTGGAAAAATTGCTGGCCCGTGCCAACGCCCAGGTCATGGACAAGATCGCCCCGGTTGAAGGCGAAGAAAACCAGCTGACCGCCGGGCTGAAGGATGTCGAGGCTGATGCGGACTGGAAGAAGAAAGTGATTTACGACTGATTGTCGATGCTGAGAGAGGAGCCACCGAGAGGTGGCTTTTTTGTGGTTGCGATCTAGTAAATCAAAAGATCGCAGCCTTCGGCAGCTCCTGCATGAGGTGGGGTGGCCGGATCTGAAGATCGTCGCCGAGGCTCAAAGTCGGAAATGCCCAACCATCCCGCGCAACTCTCCCCCCAACTGTGCCAGTTCAACACTCGAAGCGGCATTCCCGCGCATCGCAATCGACGACTGATCCGCACTCGCGCGAATACTCGTGACACTGCGATTGATCTCCTCCGCCACCGAACTCTGCTGCTCCGCCGCCGCCGCAATCTGTTGATTCATCTGCTGAATCAACGAAACCGCTGCCGCAATACTGCCCAAGGCACTTTCGGTCTGCAGCGCATCACTGACCGCCAGCTTCACCAACTCTCCACTGCTCTGAATCTGCTGCACCGACGCCTGCGCCGCCGCGCGCAATGCACTGACCAACCGTTCGATTTCCTCGGTCGACTGCTGCGTACGTCGCGCCAGCGCGCGCACCTCATCGGCCACCACCGCAAAGCCCCTGCCCTGCTCGCCGGCGCGCGCCGCTTCGATTGCCGCGTTGAGCGCGAGCAGATTGGTCTGTTCGGCAACACTCTTGATCACTTCAAGCACCGTGCCGATATTCTGAATCTCGGCACTGAGGCTCTCGATACTGCTACTCGCCGACGTCGCCGAATCCGCCAGTTGCTCGATACGCGCCATGCTCTGACGCACGACCTGCTGACCCGTCTCGACCTTGCCATCCGCCGTCTGCGCCGCCAGTGCGGCCTCTTCGGCATTGCGCGCGACATCGTGCACAGTCGCGGTCATCTGGTTCATCGCGGTGGCGACCTGTTCGGTCTCCTCCTTCTGACTGCTGACCTCAAGATTGGTCTGCTCGGTCACCGCCGAGAGCGACTGCGCGGAACTGGCCAGTTGCTCGATACCGGCCTGCAAGCCGCTGACAATCGTGCTCAACCCTGCGCCCATCTGCTGCATCGCTGACATCAACTGACCGATTTCATCCCGGCGCGTCACAGCAATCGTCGCGCTCAAATCACCGGCAGCAATCTGTTGGGCAACCAGGATCACACTGCGCAACGGCGCAACGATCAATCGAGTGATCACCCAGGCCGCGATCAACCCGACCAACAGCGCCAATGCCGAAGAGCCGATAATCAGCAATGAATTCTTCTTCAGTTCTGCCTGCATCGCGCCATCTTCGGCGACATAGGCCTGATCCACCCGCGCCACCACTTGCGCGGCACGCTGGTGCAATTGTTCGTAAACGGTTTTTTCCTGCGCCAGCAACCCGGTGTATTCAGCCAGTTTGTCGTTGAAACCGGCGATGTGCCCGGACACCTCATTAAGCACCGTCAGATAACCCTCATCCTTGACCGTGGACTTCAGCTCTTCCGCCTGTGCCTGCGCCTGCGCGGCCTGCTCGATATTGCCTTTGCCGGCGCTGTCGGCATCGCCCTTGCGACTCTGATCCAGACGAATCCGCGCTTCGTTCATGGCCTGCAGCATCAAACGCGACACCTGGCTGACCTGACTGGCCTGCTCGATGAACTGTGCACCGTCCTTACCCTCGGTTTCTTTCAAGGTATAAGCGCCGTCATCGGCCAGCCCGGCCTGCAACACGTCAAGGTTGTTGGCCACGCTGGACACCGACCAACTGGCCATTTCCAGCGCGAGATCCTTGGCCTGGGTCAACGAGACAAACTCGTCGAACGCCTTGCGGTAGGCGTCAAGCGACTGCTCGACATCGCTCATCACCGGCACATTCGCCGGCGATTGCGCCTTGAGTTCGTTGGCCAGGGCAATCAGGCCCACCACGCCTTCACGCAAGGCATCGGCGGTTTTCGGATCACCACGCAAGGCGTACTCCTGCTCCAGCAGGCGCACGTTGAGCAGGCCACTGTTGAGCGAAGACATCTGCTTAAGGCCATCGAAACGCTGACTGATGGTTTGCAGGGACCAGACACCAATCGCCGCCACCAGCGCAGTCAACAGCAGTACGAGCACAAACCCGATAGCCAGTTTTTTTGCCATACCGAGGTTGGCAAAACGTCCTTGCACGGCCGAAATCATTGCGCGAAGCCCTCTGCCAAAGTGTGTGGACGAAGATTCGCAATGGCCATGCACCCGCACAAGTCTCTGGCGTCGGAATAATGGCAAAAAGCTACGCCCGCGTCGTTTTCAGAACGCTTGAGGTCGATCCACGCGGGTGCTGCGAAAAAACTGCCGGGCACGGGGGTCGCAGGCGTACGCGACATTGATCCGCTGCCACTCGCAGACTTCGCCACTGGGACTGAATGCTCCCGCCGCAGCAAGCGCTACACCGTTGCCGAGCGCCTGACGACGCAAGCGGGCGGGATCGGCAACTGGCGAACGCGCCCAGATGAACAAACCACCGCACGGCTTGCCGAATACCTCCCAATCGGCGTCTTCGAGTACTTGCAAAGCGGCGGCACGGTCGACATTCAAGCGCTGGCGCTGCCGATGCACCAGCTTGCGGTAGGCGCCGCTGGCCAAGAGGTTGGCCAACACCGCCTCGTTGAAACCTGAACAGCCGGAACTGCTGATCATCTTGACCCGCGCCAGCCGAGCGATCAGTTCAAGGTCGGCAAATACGAAACCCACACGCAATGAGCTGCTCAGGGTTTTCGAAAAACTGCCGATGTAAATCACTCGTTGATCCAGTGCCGCCAACCGAGTGCCGTTGCCATTGTGCAAGTCGGCGTAGACATCGTCTTCGATCAGCCGCACATCACTGGCATTGCACAACTGCAGGATCCGCTCGGCCACGGACGGACTCAGACAGGAGCCGGTGGGATTGTGATGATGACTGTTGATGAACATTGCTACGGGGCGGAACTGCTCCAGCACGCTTGCCAGTGCAGCCGTGTCAGGCCCGTTCGGGGTGCGGCGGACTTCGAGCAGATGTACACCGTGCAATCGCAGAAGATCGAACAGTGGCGCATATCCAGGGTTCTCGACCACCACGTAATCACCGGCCTTGAGCAGGGTGCGCACGATCAGATCAAGGGCTTGGGTCGCGCCGCCAGTGGTCATGATCTGCGCTTCGACGGCCTGGACACTGATCATTTTCAGGCGCTTGACGATCTGTTCGCGCAGCGCCGGCAGACCGAGTGACGTGCTGTAGTTGAACAGGCTGCTCATGTCGGTGCGCGCTACCTGACCGATCGCGTAGCTCAAGTCGTCGGACTCACGCCAGCTTTCAGGCAAGCCGCCATCACCGAGATTCAGCTTTTGCGCTAAACCATAAGCCTTTGCCGCCTCTGGGCGAAGCCGATCAAGACTCGCCGGCAGCGGCGCATTGACTGCACAACGCGGCGCAGCAGCGACCATGAATCCCGAGCCATGCCGAGGCGCCAGAACCCCTTGTGCCACCAGGCGTTCACAGGCCTGAGCGACGCACGACTGACTGAGCAGATTGCTGCGTGCAATTTCCCGCACCGAAGGCAAGCGTGTAGCGGGTGGCACGGCACTTCGCGCGATCCAGTCGATCACTCCGTCAACAATCTGCTGTACGACTGGCACCATTGCCTGTCGGTCAATTCTCAATTCCATGAGCACGCAAACTCCTGTCCGTTTTGCTGGCGGCAGTAAATCACAGCCATGCCACACAGCCTGTGCGACAAAGCCGTCAAAAGCGACCTTTCTAACCATTTGATACACATTGCTTGGCGGATTCACGGAACTGAACGACAGGCATGAAAAAGCCCGCACGAATGCGGGCTTTTTCCTTGCATAAATGCTCAGAACGCAGTGACGCCACCGTCCACCGCCAGCGAATGACCAGTGGTGAATGCTGCGCCATCGCTGCACAGGTACAGCACGGCGCTGGCGATCTCCTCGACCTTGCCGATGCGGCCGACCGGGTGCATGGCATTGGCGAACTCAGCCTTCTTCGGATCAGCCTCGTAGGCGCGGCGGAACATATCGGTATCAATCACCGCCGGGCACACCGCGTTGACGCGAATTTTCTTCTTCGCGTACTCGATCGCCGCAGATTTGGTCAGGCCAATCACCGCGTGCTTCGACGCCGCGTAGATACTCATCTTCGGCGCCGCGCCCAGGCCCGCCACCGACGCGGTGTTGACGATCGCGCCACCGCCCTGGGCCAGCAACAGCGGCAACTGATACTTCATGCACAGCCATACGCCTTTGACGTTGACGCCGATGATCGCGTCAAACTCGTCCATCGAACCTTCGGCCAGTTTGCCTTTCTCGATTTCGATGCCGGCATTGTTGAAGGCGTAATCGAGGCGGCCGTAGGTATTGATCACCTCGTCCATCAGATTTTTCACTTCGCTCTCGACGGTAACGTTGCAACGGACGAAGGTCGCTTCGCCGCCGGCTGTACGAATCAGCGCCACAGTGCCCTCGCCCCCTGCGGTATCGAGATCGGCGACCACCACCTTCAGACCTTCGGCAGCAAACGCCTGGGCGGTTGCTCGGCCGATGCCGTTAGCCGCGCCTGTGACTACGGCAACCTGACCGGAAAACGTCATGCTCATTGTTGTGTCCTCGAACGCAAAGATGCAGGGGATGCTTAGCGTTGCAGCATAGCCACAGCGGGTTGTCCGGCGTCAGCACTATCAAAAGGCTGTTTATGTGCCCATGCGTGGCGGTGATAAACCGGTGGTGGTGATCATCACTGCACTGGATCGGCGTGCATTCGCCGCATCAGCCAACCTTGCGACATCGGCGCTTAGGGTCTATCAACAAGGCTTCATTCAATTCGAGTGCCTGCCATGACCTCACAGACCAATCGCCAGTTCCTGCTCGCCAAACGCCCGGTGGGCGCCGCGACCCGCGAGACTTTTACCTATCAGGAAGTACCGGTCGGCGAACCGGCGGCGGGACAGATTCTGGTCAAGAACGAATACCTGTCACTCGACCCAGCCATGCGTGGCTGGATGAACGAGGGCAAGTCCTACATCCCGCCGGTCGGTATCGGTGAGGTCATGCGCGCCTTGGGTGTAGGTAAAGTCGTCGCGTCGAACAATCCGGGCTTTGCGGTCGGCGACTACGTCAACGGCGCCATCGGCGTGCAGGATTATTTCCTCGGCGAGCCAAGAGGCTTCTATAAAGTCGACCCGAAACTGGCACCGTTGCCGGTGTATCTGTCGGCATTGGGCATGACCGGCATGACCGCCTACTTCGCCCTGCTCGATGTCGGCGCACCGAAGGCTGGCGACACCGTGGTGCTGTCCGGGGCGGCGGGTGCGGTGGGCAGCATTGCCGGGCAGATCGCCAAGATCAAAGGGTGCCGCGTGGTGGGGATCGCCGGCGGTGCCGACAAGTGCAAGTTCCTCATCGATGAGCTGGGTTTCGACGGCGCCATCGACTACAAGCACGAAGACGTGATCGCCGGCCTCAAGCGCGAATGCCCGAAAGGCGTGGACGTGTATTTCGACAACGTCGGCGGTGACATCCTCGATGCAGTCCTGAGTCGCCTGAACATGAAGGCACGCGTGGTGATCTGCGGCGCCATCAGCCAGTACAACAACAAAGAGGCGGTCAAGGGCCCGGCCAATTACCTGTCGCTGCTGGTCAATCGTGCGCGCATGGAAGGCTTTGTGGTGATGGACTACGCGGCGCAATACGCGAGCGCGGCGCAGGAAATGGCCGGCTGGATGGCCAAGGGGCAGCTCAAGAGCAAGGAAGACATCGTCGAAGGCCTGGAGACCTTCCCGGAGACGCTGATGAAATTGTTCAGCGGGGAGAATTTTGGCAAGTTGGTACTGAAGGTTTAAAGCCACCACAAAACCAAGGTGGGAGTGAGCCTGCTCGCGATAGCGGAGTGTCAGTCAACATTAACGTTGTTTGACACACCGCTATCGCGAGCAGGCTCACTCCCACAGGGTTATGCGGTGCTTGCTTAGGCGATTTCGGCTACAACTGCTGCCAGCGCCTTGGCCGGATCGGCCGCCTGGCTGATCGGACGGCCGATCACCAGGTAATCGGAACCGGCGTCCAGCGCCTGACGCGGGGTCAGGATGCGGCGCTGATCGTCCTGCGCACTGCCCGCCGGACGAATCCCCGGGGTCACCAGTTGCAGCGACGGGTGCGCGGTTTTCAGTGCCGTGGCTTCCAGCGCCGAACACACCAGACCATCCATCCCGGCCTTCTCGGCCAGTGCCGCCAGACGCAACACTTGTTCCTGCGGCTCGATATCCAGACCGATCCCGGCGAGGTCTTCACGCTCCATCGAGGTCAGCACGGTGACGCCGATCAGCAGTGGCTGCGGGCCGCTGCGCTTGTCCAGCTCTTCACGGCAGGCAGCCATCATGCGCATGCCGCCGGAGCAATGCACGTTGACCATCCACACGCCCATCTCGGCGGCGGCTTTCACGGCCATCGCGGTGG
The DNA here is from genome assembly GCF_900182985.1 of Pseudomonas helmanticensis. Taxonomy (NCBI): domain Bacteria; kingdom Pseudomonadati; phylum Pseudomonadota; class Gammaproteobacteria; order Pseudomonadales; family Pseudomonadaceae; genus Pseudomonas; species Pseudomonas helmanticensis. Next base: position 774,419 of record NZ_FXUY01000002.1, read on the forward strand.
TGTTGGGAATGTCGTGGAATTTCAGGTCGAGGAATACTTCAAAACCCTTGTCACGCAGGGTGCCGACGATTTCCGCGGCGCAACTGGTGAACAGTTCCTTGCCCACTTTGACCCGGCACAGTTTTGGGTCCAACTGGTCGGCCAGCTTCAGTGCGGCGTCACGGGTGGGGAAATCCAGGGCGACGATGATAGGAGTCTGGCAGGCGGACATGAATGGGCTCTCAGGCAGGTCGAAATCGGCGCGCATTGTAGCGGAACCGGCGGCGGCGCGGCACCCGATGATCGGTAAATCGTCGCACCAACCGTGATCAGCATAGCGCCCGCTGCTATTGTGTCGACTCCGATACACAACCGACATGCCAGCAACAAGCACCGGCGCTAGCCTCGCCAGCCGCAACACGTCCTTACATCAGCACTTCCCGCCTCACGGCCGGACGCCTATGCTGAAACCACAACCTCGCAGCCCATCTTTGTGGTTGGCGGCCTACTGGCAGATGAACAGCCCCATGCACAACACCCAAACGACCGCGACTGATGAGCCTAAAGACGACAAGCGCTGGAGCATTCGTGCGCTGATCGTCGACGATGACGTGCCGATCCGCGAGCTGATGATCGATTACCTCGCGCGCTTCAACATCCACGCCAGCGGCGTCACCGATGGCGCAGCGATGCGTCAGGCGATGCAGGCCGAACATTTCGACGTTGTCGTGCTCGACCTGATGCTGCCGGGCGAAGACGGCCTTTCGCTGTGCCGCTGGCTGCGCGCCGAATCGGACATCCCGATCCTGATGCTCACCGCCCGCTGCGAACCCACCGACCGCATCATCGGCCTCGAACTCGGCGCCGATGACTACATGGCCAAACCGTTCGAGCCGCGCGAGCTGGTGGCGCGCATCCAGACCATCCTGCGGCGGGTGCGTGACGACCGTACCGAGCAACGGGCGAACATTCGCTTCGACAACTGGCGCCTGAACAGCGTGCTGCGCCAATTGATCGCCGACAACGGCCTGGTGGTACCGCTGTCCAACGCCGAATTCCGCCTGCTCTGGGTGTTTATCGAACGCCCGCGCCGGGTACTCAGCCGCGAACAACTGCTCGACGCCGCCCGAGGTCGCTCGATCGAGGCCTTCGACCGCAGCATCGATCTGCTGGTCTCGCGCCTGCGCCAGAAGCTCGGCGACGATCCGAAAGCCCCGCAGTTGATCAAGACCGTGCGCGGTGAAGGTTACCTGTTCGACGCAAGAGACATTGGCTGATGCGAGCGCGCTTCGACACGCTGTTCGGCCGCCTGTTTGGCATGCTGTTCGCGGCGATCGTCCTGGCGCACTTGCTCGCGTTCACCTGGTTTCACCTCTACGGCCCGCCCCCGCCGCCACCGCCGCCGGAGTTTTCCCAAGGTGTCGAAGGGCAGCGGCCGATGCCGGATCCGCGTTACCCGCAACGACCACCGCGGCCATGGTTCGGTGGCCCGGTGGTGCCGCTGACGTTTCAGTTCATCTCGCTGATGATCGCCGCGTGGTACGGCGCCAAACTGTTGAGTCGACCCATCCAGCGCCTGAGCGACGCCGCCGAACGCCTGAGTGAAAACCTCGACAGTGCACCGCTCGACGAGTCTGGTCCGAAAGAAGCCCGGCAAGCGGCGCACACTTTCAATCTGATGCAGCAACGTATTCGCGAACAGGTGCAGCAGCGTGCGCGCATGCTCGGTGCGGTATCGCACGACCTGCGCACGCCCCTGTCACGCCTGAAACTGCGCCTGGAAAACATCAGTGATGAAAAGCTGCAAGGCCAGATGCGTCAGGATCTGGACGACATGATCGGCATGCTCGACGCCACCCTCACCTACCTGCACGAACAACGCACCAGCGAAGCCTTGCAGTTGATGGACGTGCAGGCGTTGGTCGAGTCGCTGTGCGAAAACGCTCAGGATCAGAACGCAGACGTGCAAGTCAGCGGCCATTGCGCCCCGCTGCAGGTACAGCCGATGGCCCTGCGTTCGTGCATCAACAACTTGATGGACAACGCCCTGCGCTATGCCGGGAAGGCACGGATTGAACTCCTGGATCAGCGCGAACAACTGCTGATCCGCGTGATCGACCACGGCCCGGGGATTGCCGAGGACAAGCGTGAAGCCGTGTTCGAGCCGTTTTATCGCCTGGAAGGTTCGCGTAATCGCAATTCCGGTGGCGTGGGCCTGGGCATGACTATTGCCCGCGAGGCGGCGCAGCGATTGGGCGGACAACTGAACCTGGAAGAAACCCCCGGCGGCGGTCTCACGGCCATCATTCGCCTGCCACGCCCCTGAGAACACCACCACCCCTGTAGGAGTGAGCCTGCTCGCGATAGCGGTGTGTCAGTCACCCCAAATGTCACTGATATACCGTTATCGCGAGCAGGCTCACTCCTACAGTGGATTGAGGTGAAATCCTGTCTGTGTACCAACCGGTACAAATCTCACATACCGCCGACAACTTGCGCCCTGACGCTGCATAAGCCGGTACACCCACCGGTTTTCCATTCCAGGGAGTGAGTCCGATGATCGGTAGCGTCAGCAACTACACGAGCTATACCAGCACCAGCAGCAACGCCACGCAAAACTCGCGCAGCCAGCAACTGCAAAAAGAACTGTTCGCCAAGCTCGACAGTAACGGCGATGGCGCAGTGGATCAGGACGAACTGAAAAGCGCCCTGTCGCAGAAGTCCGACGACGGCCTGCTGGTCAATCTGAGCAAACAGTTTGGCGATCTCGACAGCGACGACAGCGGCAGCCTCAGCGCCGAAGAAATGACCGCCATGGCGCCGCCACCGCCGCCACAAGATCAAGCACCGAACACCGACCTCGCTGACGCCCTGATCAGCGCCCTCGACACTGACGGCGACGGCGCCATCAGCAGCGACGAACTGAGCAGCGGCCTGACCAGCGCCGGCAGCACCGCCGACAGCAACGAAATCTTTTCCGCCCTCGACAAGAACAAGGACGGCACCGTCAGCCAGGACGAACTCACCGCCAGCCTGACCCCGCCACCACCGCCACCGCCTCAAATCAACAGCGACGAACTGTTCAGCCAACTCGACGCCGACGGTGATGGCAACGTAACCGCCACCGAACTGAACAGCGCGCTGCAGGCCAGCGATAGCAGCACTGCAACGAGCAGCACCGATACCAGCGCAGCATTGCTCAAGGTTCTGGATAGCGACAGCAGCGGCGGCGTCAGCAGCGACGAATTGAAAGCCGCTTTGCACGCCGGCCGCGAACGCCCGGATGAAGAACAGACCGCCTCGACTCAAAGCACCACCGAAGCGCTGAATCGCATGATCGCCAACCTGAGCAAACAGTACTCACTCGACAACACTGCCTCGGTCGGCAAATACCTCAACGTCGCCACGTAAAATCTGCCCCTGTAGGAGCTGCCGAAGGCTGCGATCTTTTGCTCTTGCTATTGAAAACCAGGATCAAAAGATCGCAGCCTTCGGCAGCTCCTACAGGGGGGGATGTGCAAATGCCGTGCTCCCAACCTGGTTTCGGTTACCGCCGTTCCTCGACCCGCCCCTGACTCTTGCTCCAGTCCGTCAACAAGCTATAAGCCACCGCCAACAACGTAGGCCCGATAAACAACCCGATAAAGCCAAACGCAATCAACCCGCCGAACACCCCAAGCAACACAATCACCAACGGCAAATTGCCCCCGCGGCTGATCAGATACGGCTTGAGTACGTTATCCACGCCACTGATGACAAACGTCCCCCAGATTCCGAGAAACACCGCCATTCCATATTCACCTTTCCACGCCAGCCAGGCCGTAGCGGGCACCCACACCAATGGCGGGCCCATCGGAATCAGGCTCAGCAGAAACGTCACGATCCCCAACACCAGGGCACCTGGCACCCCGGCAATCAAAAACCCGATCAACGCCAGAATCGCCTGCGCCGCCGCCGTGCCGATGACCCCGTTGACCACCCGCTGCACCGTCCCGGCCACCAGTTCGATGTAATAGCCGGCACGCTCACCGATCAGACGTTCCAGCAGGCTGTGCACGAAAGCGGCCAGGCGCGGACCGTCACGGTAGAAAAAGAACACGAAGACAATGCTCAGCGTCAGCTCGAGAATCCCGCCGCCGATCTGCGCACTGCGCGCCAGCAGCCAGTTGCCGACCTGCCCCAGATACGGTTTTACCGAGACCATCAGTGCCGCGCCCTGCTGATCGATGCTGTTCCAGAGGCCGACCAGCCGCTTGCCGACAAACGGCACAGTCCCCAGCCATACCGGCGCTTCCGGCAAGCCATCGACCTGCACATCCTTGATGAACGCCGTGGCATCGCGCACATGGTCGGCCAGGTTGAAACCCAGCCAGACCAAGGGTGCCGCCACCAGCAACATCCAGCCCAAGGTCAAAATCGCCGCCGCCAACGATTCGCGGCCATTCAGCCAGCGGGTCAACAGGCGCATCAGTGGCCAACTGGCGAACGCCAGCACCGCGCCCCAGAACAGCGCCGACCAGAACGGCGCCATCACCCACAGGCTGGCGCCGAACAACACCAGAAGCAGGATCTGCACCAGCAGGCGATCGTTATTGAGCATGTAGGATTCCGAAAAAGTCAGTCAGGCCAAGAGTAGGCGAACACGCCGCGCGTGCTCGCCCGGCAGAGCTTATCGCAACAGGTCGATGCGCAGACCGGCACCGTCGACACTGGCGGTTTCCATCCGCGCAGCACGCACGCCCTGATTGATCAGGGCCTGGCGCCAGGCTTCGGCCTTGGGCCCGGAAACCGTCACGCGCAATGTCGTGTCGAGGTTCAGGCCACGGGAAATCAGGCGCAACCAGGTGTCGTCGGGATCATTCACCAATTTCGGTAAATCCAGTTCGCCGGTACTTTTGAGTTGGCGCAACAGGGTCGCCGAGGTCGGCAGCAACTCGCCCAGCGGTGCCACCGCTTCGAACTGCTCGACATGCAGATAGGCTTTGCGATTGCCGCGAGTGATGCTGTAGAGCGCCACCAGCGTGTTGTCTTTCGGCGCCGCCAGCCTCAGCAACAGATACGCCTGCTGCTCGTCGGCGCCGTACAGCTTGGAATTACCGAACACTTCGTTGGCCCACAGGCTGCTTTCGCCACAATCGCGGGCCTGACACCAGAACAGCAACTCGGCGTCCTGCTTTTGCAAGGCTTCGCGGGCAGCGGTAAAGGCCTCGGTGGCGGAATGTTCGGGTGGCAACTCGTAGGTCACCGAGGTGGTCTGGCCACGCGCAGTGACTTGGCCGTCGAAGCGTAACTGGCCGCTGATCTTGCGGATCGCGCCCAACGGATAGATGCGCTCCAGCTCGGCCGGAGGGCGATAGTCGACGATTTGCGCATCGGCCAGACGTGGCACGATCTGCAAATCCTGGCTGCCCGGCACATCGGCAGCGAACGAAAGGGAACTGAAACAGCACAGCGCCAGCAGACTGAGTGACCGCATGGGCAGCCTCATCGGATCGGCATGGCGTGGCTAGGCGGGGTCGTAGCGGTATATAAATCCATCGTGGTTGTCTCCCATTTCAACCCGCCCAGCCTCGACAGTTGCCAACGGCAAGTCAAGGAATGGCGAAGAAGCGATTGAAACAGTCTGCGACAAGACTCGCACCGGCCTCATCGTTCAGGTGCAAATGGTGCCCGCCCGGCAGCTGTTCCCTGCTAAAGGGTAGACGTTCCAGCAGTTGGGGATGTTTGGCCAGCATGCCGTCGGCCGCGACCACCAATTGCGCCGGACAACCGATGCGCGCCACGAACGCCATCGCCTGTTCCTCGGTCAGCCGCAACGGGGATGCCAGGGTCAGACGATTGTCGCTGCGCCAGGTGTAGCCGCCAGGTACCGGCATCAATCCGCGCTGCGCCAACAGTTCAGCCGCCTCACGACTGACCGCGACCAGCCCTTTCATCCGCGCTTCGATGGCGCGGTCGAGGGTGCTGTAGACCGGTTTGCGTTTCTCACGCAGATCCAGCTGCGCCTGTAAGGCCATGCCCATGCGCTCGGCAGCGTTTTCGCCTTTGTCTGTAGGAGGAATCACGCCGTCGATCAACGCCAGATGGCTGATGCGCTCCGGCATCGATCCCGCCAACACCATGGACACGATCGCGCCCATTGAATGCCCAAGCAGGCCGAAACGCTTCCAGCCGAGTTGCTCGGCGACTTGCAAGACGTCATGGGCGTAATCCCACAACGCATAACCGGCGCCCTTTGGCCGATGCGCGGAATGCCCGTGCCCGGCCATGTCCAGGGCGATGATGCGCAAGCCTTTGAGCTTTGGCGCCAGCCGCGCGAAGCTGTTGGCGTTGTCGAGCCAGCCATGCAGGGCAATGACCGGCAAACCGTCCTCGGGGCCGAACAAATGCGCCGCCAGCTCGATATGCGGCAGGCTCAGGCGCACTTCTTCGAAGGTCGGGCTCATGCGCAATCCTTGTCCAGACGGTTTTCCCAACGGGTAAACAGGTTCTTCAATAGCCGCGCGGTGTCCTGCGGACGCTCCAGCGGGAACATGTGCCCGCCGGGCATGCTCAACGCCTCGCCTTGTGCCAGACGCGAAACGAAGCGGGTGTGATGACGCATGACCACACGGCTCTTGTGCCCGCGCACCACCGCCAGTGGCACCTGCAGTTGTCGGGTGCGACCTGGGCTGGTGTGCGGCACGCCACGATAGATGCTGATTTCAGTGGCCGGGTCGAAACGCAGGCGCAGCTTGTCGCCGACCTGCTGCAAGCCGTGTTGCAGGTAGGCATCGAAGCATTCCGGATCGAATCCCCGGAACAGCGTTTTACCGGCAAAGTAGCTGCGCGCACTGTCGAGATCGGCGAACTCTTCACGCCGGCCCAATGTGCGCCCGGCCGGCGTCAGTTTGTCGATGAAACCAAAGCGCTTGGCGGCACGGATCACCCACTGGTCGGTGCGGGTCAGCACTGGCGAATCGAGCATCACCACGCCGCGATACAGCTCAGGGCAACGCAGCGCCGCGTGCAGATGCAGCACACCGCCGAAGGAATGGCCGACACCCCACACCGGTTGATCCTGCTGTTGCAGATGATGGATCAACTCATCCACCAGGTTGTACCAGTTGTCGTCCGCCGGAAAACGCGGATCATGGGCGTGTTGTTCCAGATGCGCGACCCGGTACTCGGGCGCCAGCGCCGCGAACAACTTGCCATAGGTTCCCGAAGGAAACCCGTTGGCGTGGGCGAAAAAGATCGGTTGCGACATACCGGTAAATCCATGGGCAGGAAACGTGGCGTTGATTGTCCGTAAGACCGCGTCACACAGCAATGACCGTAACTGCCAGGAATGATGACAGTCCGGTCAGCGTGATGGTGTGTCAGGGAGATTGCTTCCCCCCTCACCCCAACCCTCTCCCCCAAGGGGGCGAGGGGGAAAGGGAGCAGATCTGCATGAATTTCAAAACCTGAGTTCGGCTCGATAACTCAGGTCGGCACAACTCGAACATCCAGCCCGGTCAGTCCCCTCTCCCTCTGGGAGAGGGTTAGGGTGAGGGCGGCTGCTCACCCAGCGGCACCACAGCCATGGTCAACCGCGACACACAACTGGCCTTGCCCTCATCGCTGGTCAAGCGGATATCCCACACGTGCGTGGTCCGCCCGATATGAATCGGCTTGGCCACCGCCGTCACCCGCCCACTGCGCAAGCCGCGCAAATGGTTGGCATTGATCTCAAGCCCCACGCAATAAAACTTGCTGGCATCGATGCACAGGTAACTGGCCATGGAGCCGACGGTTTCCGCCAGCACCACCGATGCGCCGCCGTGCAGCAAGCCGTAAGGCTGGTGTGTGCGATGGTCGATGACCATGCTCGCGGTCAGCGATTCTTCGTCGAACGCTTCGAAGCGGATGTCCAGCACTTCACCGATGGTGTTCTTCTGGATCGCGTTCAACTGCTCGATGTTGGGAGTGGTACGCCACAAGCTCATCGCAGACTTCCTTGGTTGTTTTGGTCGTCGCTCAATCCTGCCACAGCACCGCCTCACTGCGCTCGCTCCATTCCTCGAAGCGGGCGCCGTAAGTGTCTTCGATGACGTTGCGCTTGATTTTCAGGGTCGGCGTGAGAAAGCCGTTCTCCACTGCCCAGCTGTCCTTGACCACCACCAGCCGGCGCAGGCGTTCGTGCTTGTCGAGCGCGGCATTGACCTCTTCCAGGAGTTTTTCCAGGCTCGAATGCAGGCTCGCCCGGCCCTCCTCCTGACTGACCGTCGACAGCACGCACAGCCCCAGCGGCGCGCTCAGGCCATCGCCGACCACGCACACTTGTTCGATCCGCGAATGCACCGCCAGCCGATTCTCGATCGGTGCCGGGGCGACGTATTTGCCTTTGCTGGTCTTGAAGATTTCCTTGAGCCGTCCGGTCAGGCGCAGACGCCCTTCGGCATCCTGCTCGCCCTTGTCGCCGGTGCGCAGAAAGCCGTCGCCGGTCAGGGTCTCAGCGGTTTTCTGCGGCTCCTTGAAGTAGCCGAGCATGTTCGCCTGACTGCGCACCTGCACCTCTCCGGACTCATCGATGCGTACCTCGACATCCGGGCACGGTTTACCGATCCAGCCTTGTTTGTATTGCCCCGGCAGGCAGATGTGCGAGTAACCGCAGCTCTCGGTCATGCCGTAGACCTCTAGCACGTCGAGCCCGAGTTTCTGATACCAACCGAGCAAGGTCTGCGGCACTGGCGCCGCGCCGGACAACGCCACGCGCAAAGCGTCCAGCCCCAGACCGGCGAGTACTTTGTGCCCTACCCGTTTGCCGATGAAAGGCAAGCCAAGCAGAAAATCCAGGCGCTTTGCCGGGATCTTGCTGTACACGCCCATCTGGAATTTGGTCCAGATCCGTGGCACGCCAAACATCGCCGTCGGCCGTGCACGCTGCAGATCAGTGATGAAGGTGTCGAGGCTCTCGGCAAAGAATACGGTCTGCCCGGTGTAGATCGACGCCAATTCGACAAACATGCGTTCGGCAACGTGGCACAGCGGCAGGTATGACAGCAGCCGGTCATTCTCGTTGAGCCCGAACAATTGCGTACCGCGCGTGGTGGCAAAACCGAGATTGGCGAAGCTGTGCATCACGCCTTTCGGCAATCCTGTGGTGCCGGAGGTATAGATGATGGTTGCCAGTTGCTCGGCGGCAGGACGCGGATCGTCCTGAATCGGCGAGCTGCGTTGCAAGTCCGCCCAGTTGAAATCGAAATCGCCCGGTGGGTGCAGCGGCAGGCTGATGGTTGGCAGATCGGCCGGCACGCCTTTGGACATGTTCGACCAATCATCAAGCTTGCCAATAAACGCCAGCACGCTTTCCGAGTGCGTGAGCACTTGCGCCACGGACTCGGCGGTGAGGTTGGGATACAGCGGCACCGAAACATGCCCGGCCATCCAGATCGCGAGGTCGGCGATGATCCAGTGTGCGCAGTTTTTCGAGATCAGGGCGATATGGCTGCCTTGCGGCAACTCCCGCGCGCGCAACCAGTGTGCGGCGCAACGGGCCTGGTGGCCAACATCGGCCCAGGTCAACGTCTCGACCTGCCCGCCGCCGATCGGTTGCACGAGAAAGCGCTGACGCGGGTGCCGCGCTTCACGTTCGTAGAACACGTCCAGCGGCAAACGGAATGCGGCAGACATGCGACTCGCTCCTGTTTTTTGGGTCTGGAGCAAGCGTAGTCAACCAAGCAAGTGCTTGGTTGGATTTTTTACCAAAAGAAATAAGATCAAAAGATCGTCCGAACGCGGCCCGAACCTTCGGCAGCTCCTACAGGGAAATGCATTCCAAGGTAGGAGCTGCCGCAGGTTCGGGCCGCGTTCGGACGATCTTTTAAGGATGTTTGAGGCTGTTAAGGGTCATCGAGCCAATCAGCAATTCAGGACTTTCCAGCTCCGCCAACCCCGCAGTACTGACCTTCTCCGGCGGATACCCGGCGCCATGTTGCAGATAGCTCAGCAGATTGCCCACCAGCGGGTTATGGCTGACCAGCAGCACATTGCTCACCGACATCAGTTGATCGGTGACCTTGTCCGGATCAACCTCCGGCGTCAGCCACTCGACCGTACGAATCTGCGGCTCGAACCCCAGCGCCTCGCGAACAATCTGCGCGGTCTGTTGCGCGCGCAGATAAGGGCTGGCGTAAATCGCCGTGAGCGGCTGGCCGATCAAGCGCGCCGCGCTGCTCAAGGCTTCCTTGCGACCGTGATCGGTCAGCTCCCGTTCGGAGTCGGGGCACGAGCCGTAAGGCACGGCCTCACCGTGACGCAATACCCAGAGTTTCATAGCTTGGGTTCCTCATCTCGAACCGGATGCGGTGCTGGCGGCACGGCGTGCGGCGCTTCACCTTCCGGGGTACGCGGCGCTGGCCAGTCGGCGAACGGCCAGGGTTTCTGGTCGCTGTGAAAGCTGCCGAAACGGCCGATCTGGGCCAGGAACTGACTCAGGCTGTCGCCGAAATTCATCAGGCTGGCGCTCGGCGCGCCATAGATCAAACGATAGATCAGTTGTACCAGCACCACCGCGCCGAGGATGAACTGCGCCACTTGCCAGACCAGCACGTAGACGATCATCCACAGCACACGCAGGAGGATGGATTCGTACTTGGCTTCGGTTTTCGGATCGTGCATGGCTTGCTCCCCTGTCCGTAGATAAACGCTGAATCAGTTGAAACCGCTGGTGGAAATAAAGTCGACGTCGGTTTTCGGTTCGGCCCGCATCAGTAGACCGATGACCTGCTCCAGGGTGCGTCCTTCGAACAGGATCGCATGCAGCCCGGCGACCAGCGGCATGTACACGCCGACCTCGTGGGATTTTGCCTTGAGCACTTTCAGGGTGTTGACCCCTTCGGCGACTTCACCGAGGCGCGACACCGCTTCGTCAAGGCTCAAGCCCTGACCGAGGGCGAAACCGACCTGATAGTTGCGGCTCTTCGGCGACGAGCAGGTGACGATCAGATCGCCGACGCCGGCCAGCCCGAGGAAAGTCATCGGGTTCGCGCCCTGATTCACCGCAAACCGGGTCATCTCGGCCAACGCGCGGGTGATCAACATGCTCTTGGTGTTCTCGCCCATCTCCAGTGCGACGGCCATGCCGGCGATGATCGCGTAAACGTTTTTCAACGCCCCGCCCAACTCGACGCCGAAGCGGTCGGCGCTCGCGTAAACGCGGAAGGTGCGACCGTGCAAAGCGGCTTGCACTTGCTTGCAGAGTTCTTCGTCTTCGCTGGCGACCACCGTCGCGGTCAGCGCATGTTCGGCGATCTCGCGCGCCAGGTTCGGCCCGGACAACACGCCGATGCGTGCCTGCGGGGCGATCTCTTCGAGGATCTGGCTCATCAATTTGAAGGTCTGCGCTTCGATGCCCTTGGTCAGGCTGACCAGCATCTTGCCGCGCAAGCGCTCGGCGTGAGCGGCCAAGACCGTGCGCAACGCGCTGGACGGCAGCGCGACAAAGCACAAATCGCAGGCGTCGAGGGTGGCTTGCAGGTCAGTGACAGCGGTCACGCCTGGCAGAATCTTGATGCCTTTGAGGTAACGCGGGTTTTCGCGATTGACGCGGATGGCCTCGGCCTGCTCCGGGTCACGCATCCACTGCAGGACTTGATGGCCGTTCTCGGCCAACAGGTTGGCCACGGCGGTACCAAAACTTCCGCCTCCCAGGACCGCAATCGGGCGCTGTTCAGTCATATGCAATCCGTTAATCCATACCAGTGGCGATGCCGGCATTATACGGGGCGACTGAGTCGCGGCCAGCCCCAGCAACAATTACCGACACTTGTAGGCAGAAGACCAATAAAACCGAGGAAAATGCCTGCAACGTGACTGGAAAAGTCGCTGCCCTCGGTTAACATGCGCGCCAAATCTTTACGATCAAGGCTGCGTTGTGTTTTTTGCTCCTCCCCCACCGCGTTCGTCCCTGCTGCTGGCGCTGCTGTTCAGCCCGCTGGTGCAGGCGGACGACCTGTTTGTCGACAGCGAAACGTTGCCGCAAGTGCTGACGGCCACGCGCCTGAAACAGACACCGGCAGAAGTGCCCGGGAGCATGACCGTCATCGACAGCGAATTGATCGATGCCAGCGGCGCCCGCGACATCAGCGAATTGCTCCGGCTGGTACCGGGGATGATGGTCGGCAACATCAGCGGCAATCAGGCGGCGGTCAATTACCACGGCACCAACGCCACTGAAGCGCGGCGCATGCAGGTGCTGATCGACGGCCGCTCGGTGTACCGCGCAGGGTTGGCCACGGTGGACTGGAGTGACATCCCGGTGGCCATGGAAGACATCGAGCGCATCGAAGTCTTTCGCGGCCCGAATACCGTCAGCTATGGCGCCAACGCGCTGATGGCGGTGGTCAACATCATCACCCGCAACCCGGCGGACAGCCACGGCACACGCCTGAAATACAGCCGCGGCCAACGTGGCATCAACGATTTCTACGCCAGTCAGGGCACAGGCTGGAATGGCGGCGATTTGCGCCTGTCGCTGTCCGGCCAGGAAGACGACGGCTTCGACACTGATCGCAGCGGCGCCGATTATCGCGACAGCCGCCGTCTGAACCGTTTCAGTCTTGCGGTCAGCCACAGCCTCAGCGACGACCAGAGTCTCGACTGGCAGGTCAACGCCAAAGATGGCAGCAACCAGCGGCCCTACACCTACCGTCCGGTGTTCTCGGGGATTACCGCCGCCGGCAACAATTCCGACGTGGTGGCCAAGGATTACGCCGGTTCGGTGCGCTGGAATCTCGACATCAACCCGGAACACAGCCTCTATATACAAGGCTCGGCGCAACACTGGGATCGTCAGCAAACCTGGCGCGCCTGTGACGCCGAGGTGTCGTTCAGCCCGGAGTTGACCCAACTGTGGCAACTCGACCCGAATTACACCGAACGTCTGGCGCGCAACATCACCCGGTTTACCGGCCCCGGCGCGGCGCCCGGCACCCCGCAGGAAATGGCCCTGGCGAATCAGGTGCTCGATCAATGGCGCAACGGTGCCAGCCAGACCCTGTGCGGCGACATCGACCAGAGCGCCCGCGAATCGCGCTACGACCTGGAGTTGCAGGATACCCTCAGCCTGTCCGACAGCCTGCGTCTGGTCAGCGGCATGAACTATCGTTACGACCGCGCCGACTCCGAAACCTATTTCAATGGCACGCTGGACGACACCACGTGGCGCGCGTTCGGCCAACTCGAATGGCGCGCCACTGAACACTGGCTGTTACAGGGCGGGGCGATGTTCGAAGACACGCAACTGATCGGCAGCTCGCTGACGCCGCGCTTTGCCGTCAACTATCTGATCAATCCGCGCCATGGCCTGCGCGCGGTGTACTCGGAAGCGATCCGCTCACCGGACATGTTCGAGAACAATGTCAACTGGAGCTATCAGGTCAACAACCTGCGGCCCTCGGCCTACGGACAGTCTTCGGCGCGTTACTTCGTCAAGACGCGCGGCCCGGGCGATCTCGATCAGGAACACATGCGCTCGCGCGAGCTGGGCTACAACGGCTATTTTGCCGAACTCGGCCTGGCACTCGACGTAAAGCTGTTCTACGACGAAATAACCGGGATGATCAGCGAGCCATTGCGCAATAACCAGTACATCGCCAGCAACGCCAACAGCTCACGTTTTCGCGGTACTGAAACCCAGCTCGACTGGCGCGTGAGCCGGGCCGACCGCTTGCGTTTCACTTACGCCTTTGTCGATGCCGAGGCGAGCAATCCGCTGGATCAGCAATTCACCTCACGCAACAGCGGTTCCGCCGGCTGGCTGCGCGACTGGGGCCACGGCTGGAACAGCGCCCTCTTCTATTACGGTGACAACGCGCTCAATGGCTACCGCTTCGAACGCGTCGACACACGCATCGCCAAACGCATCCCGCTGGGCAAGGCACAGTTGCAATTGGCCGGAGTGCTGCAACAGCGCCTCGACCACGAGCCCACCACCTTCGTCGATAACAACTACGACGAACGCCGGGTGATGTACTTCAGCGCCGAGCTGGAGTTCTAGGATGCGCAACGGCCTGTCACGGAAGACGCCAACCCTGGGCCACTGGCTGGCCGGGGTCTGTCTGTTTTTGACCGCGTGGCTGCACGGTGTCGCGGTGCAGGCTGCGGACATTCTGCTGACCGGCGCCGAGGAAAGTCCTGGCGTGCAAGCGTTCGTACAGGCATTGAGCGAATTGCGTCCGACCGACAACGTGCGTTTCCAGCCGCTGGCCAGTCTGCCGGCACCGGGTAAACTGCCGGCCAGCCTGCGCCTGATCCTGCTCGATCTGCCGAGTCTCGACTGGCGCCTGCAAGATTCCAAAGGCCCGGCAACGCTGGTGTTGCGCATCAGCCGCCTGCAGGCCCGCCAGCGCTTTGGTGACGCCGAACCTGCGCACTTGAGCCTGCTGTGGAGCGATCCGCCGCTGAGTCGGCAACTGCAATTGATCCGAAGGATTTTGCCGCAGGCACGGCGGGTCGGTGTGCTGTTTGATCAGCACAGCGAGTTTCTGCTGAAAGAACTGAATCTGGCCGCACAACCGCTGAATCTGCAAATCGTCAGCCAGCGCTGGGACAACACCCTCGACAGTCGTCCGCTGCAAGCCGTGCTGAAAAACAGCGACGTGTTGCTGGGCCTCGACGATCCCGATCTGTACAACCCGAAGACCGCGAAAAACCTCTTGCTCAGCAGCTACTCGCGGCAAGTCGCGCTGGTCGGCCCCAACGTCGCCTTCGTCCGTGCCGGCAGCCTGGCCAGTAGCTACAGCGATCAGAACGACTGGCTGGCGATCCTCGATCAATTGCTCGACCAGCCCTCGGCTACATGGCCGCGATCGCTCTACCCCGCACGTTTTAACGTTTCAAGTAATGCGCAGGTGGCTCGTTCACTAGGTATCGAACCGCTGAATGATGCGTCTGTCGCCAGAGCGCTGGCTGAAGGAGAACGCCGCCCATGAGTTTCCGTCGCCGTTGGGACATCAACACCCGCACTCAGTTGATCAGCCTGGGCCCGGCGTTGTTGCTGACCTTGCTGTTGATCAGCTTCTTCACCTTTGTGCGCATCCAGGATTTGCGCCAGGAGCTGAATCACACCGGCCAACTGATCGCCAACCAACTCGCGCCCGCCACCGAGTACGGGGTGATTTCCGGCAACAACGAAGTGCTGGAAAGTCTGCTCAAAGCCACGCTGGCCACGCCCAATGTGCGTTTTCTCGAAGTACAGGACAGCGCCAACCGGATTCTGGTGTACGTCGAGCAACCAGCGGACACGCACAATCGCCCGCATCAGGTCGAAGTGTTTCAGGCGCCGGTACGGCTGCAGCGAATCTCCCTGCACAATGATTTCTTTCAGGACGGCAAAGTCAGCAATGGAGCGGCCGCCGAGGATTATCTGGGACGCGTGATTGTCGGTCTGTCCAACGATGCCTTCAGTCAGCGCCAGCAGGAAATTCTGCTCAAGGCCGGGATTCTGGCGCTGTTCGCCCTGCTCTTCACCTTTGTCCTGGCGCGGCGTCTGGCCGGCAGCCTGTCGCAGCCGATTCGCGACATCGGCAACGCGGTCAAGGCGATTCAGGACGGCGACTATAAAACCCCGCTGCCGATTGTCGATGACACCGAACTGGGCGCCTTGTCGCAGCACATCAACAATCTCGCCCAGGCGCTGGAGCAGGCCAGCCGCGAACAGCATCAGGCCATGGCGCAATTGATCCAGACGCGCGAAGAAGCGGAAAAGGCCAACAACGCCAAATCCGATTTCCTCGCGATGATGAGCCATGAACTGCGCACCCCCATGAACGGCGTACTGGGCATGCTGCAATTGCTCGAAACCACCGAGATGACCGAGGAGCAGATCGAATATGCCGCCCTCGCGTCGGAGTCCACCGAGCATTTGCTGAAGGTCATCAACGACATTCTCGACTTCTCGCGGATCGAACGTTCGGAACTGGAACTGGAGCACATACCTTTCAACCTCACCGAGCTGATCGGTGCCTGCGCGCAGTCGTTCCAGCACAGTGCGGTGCAACGCGGCCTGGCATTGCACCTGCAAATTCCCGACGACATGCGCGGTTTGCAGGTGCAGGGCGATCCGACACGGATCCGGCAGATTCTGGTCAACCTGGTCGGCAACGCGCTGAAGTTCACCGAACAGGGCCGGGTCAGCATCGAGGCGCAATGGCAATCGCTGGACCACGAGTTGCTGTGGTTCACCTGCTCGGTGCGCGACAGCGGCATTGGTATCTCGTCGGCGAGCCTGGAGCTGATGTTCAACGCCTTCCAGCAGGCCGACAGCTCGATTTCGCGGCGTTACGGCGGCACCGGCCTCGGCCTGCCGATCGCGCGCACCCTCGCTGAACGCATGGGCGGCACCTTGCGCGCGCAGAGCGAGGAAGGTCGCGGTTCGGTGTTCACCCTGGAAATCCCGCTGGCCCTCTATAAGCAGGCGCTGCCGCCACTGGCCGCGCCACGCGCGCTCAACGGCAAGGCCCATGGTGAAGGTCGCAATGTCTTGCTGGTGGAAGACAATCCGGTCAATCAGACCGTTATCGAAGCGATGCTGCGCAGTCTGGGCTTTACTGTCAGCGTCGCCACCGATGGCGCGCAGGCCGTGAGCAGCGCTGCAGACAATGATTTCGAAGTGATTCTGATGGATTGCCGCTTGCCGATCATCGATGGCTACGAAGCCACGCGACAGATCCGGCGCCTGCCGGGACACAGCGAAGTGCCGATCATCGCCCTGACCGCAAACGCCTTGCAGGGTGACCGCGAAACCTGCCTGGCGGCGGGCATGAACGATTATCTGGCGAAGCCGTTCAAACGTAATGATCTGCAGCAGATTCTGCAGCGCTGGGTGTCGTAGTGTGGGCCTTTCGACCATCTGCGACTGGCGTGAAAAGCGAAAGTGCGGCAGTCTTAGGCACCCGAACAAGCCTCAAAAGGGGCTTGAATAAAAATTTCAGTGCACAAGTGTACATTCATGTCCTTGGTGCTGTGACTTTCACCACAACGCAATAGTCTATGAGTAGGCTGCCGGTTCGAGGCATGAACGCGTCGATCGGTCGGGAAGATTTGCCCCACCTGCCGCATGGGATTATTGAGGAGCTCGCATGACCAAACAAAACGCCTTTACTCGGGAAGATCTGCTGCGCTGCAGTCGCGGTGAGCTGTTCGGCCCAGGTAACGCGCAACTGCCCGCCCCGAACATGCTGATGGTGGATCGCATCACCCATATCAGCGAAGAAGGTGGCAAGTACGGCAAAGGTGAATTGGTCGCCGAGCTGGATATCACCCCTGACCTGTGGTTCTTCGCCTGCCATTTCGAAGGCGATCCGGTGATGCCGGGCTGCCTGGGTCTGGATGCCATGTGGCAACTGGTTGGTTTCTTCCTGGGCTGGCAAGGCCTGCCGGGCCGTGGCCGTGCGCTGGGTTCGGGCGAAGTGAAATTCTTCGGTCAGGTGCTGCCGACCGCCAAGAAAGTCACCTACAACATTCAAATCAAGCGCGTCCTCAAGGGCAAGCTGAACCTGGCCATTGCCGACGGTTCGGTGTCTGTTGACGGTCGCGAAATCTACACCGCCGAAGGCCTTCGCGTCGGCGTGTTCACCTCCACTGACAACTTCTAAGGGTTATTCGCATGCGCCGCGTCGTTATCACTGGTCTGGGCATTGTTTCGTGCCTGGGCAATGACAAAGAGACCGTCTCCGCTAACCTGCGTGCAAGCCGCCCTGGCATCCGGTTCAACCCGGAATATGCTGAAATGGGTCTGCGTAGCCAGGTTTCCGGCTCCATCGACCTCAACCTTGAAGAGCTGATCGATCGCAAGATCTATCGCTTTGTCGGCCACGCAGCGGCTTACGCCTATCTGGCCATGAAAGACGCCATTGCTGACTCCGGCCTGACCGAAGAGCAAGTGTCCAACCCGCGTACCGGCCTTGTGGCTGGCTCCGGCGGTGCTTCCACGCTGAACCAGATGGAAGCGCTGGACATCCTGCGCGAGAAAGGCGTGAAACGCGTTGGCCCATACCGTGTAACGCGGACCATGAGCAGCACCGTTTCCGCTTGCCTGGCCACGCCATTCAAGATCAAGGGCCTGAACTACTCCATCGCTTCTGCCTGCGCCACCAGTGCTCACTGCATCGGTACCGCCATGGAACAGATCCAGATGGGCAAGCAGGACATCGTCTTCGCCGGTGGCGGTGAAGAAGAGCACTGGAGCCAGTCGTTCCTGTTCGACGCCATGGGCGCTCTGTCCAGCAAGCGTAACGACACCCCGGAACAGGCTTCCCGTGCCTACGACAAAGACCGTGACGGTTTCGTCATCGCTGGCGGTGGCGGCATGGTCGTGGTTGAAGAGCTGGAACACGCTCTGGCCCGTGGCGCCAAGATCTACGCCGAAATCGTTGGCTACGGCGCAACGTCCGATGGCTACGACATGGTTGCCCCAAGCGGCGAAGGCGCGATCCGCTGCATGCAGATGGCGATGTCCACCGTTGATACCCCGATCGACTACCTGAACACCCACGGCACCTCGACTCCGGTCGGCGACGTCGCGGAAATGAAAGGTGTGCGTGAAGTGTTCGGCGACAAGGCTCCAGCGATCAGCTCGACCAAAAGCCTGTCCGGTCACTCCCTGGGCGCTGCCGGCGTTCACGAAGCGATCTACTGCATGCTGATGATGGAAGGCAACTTCATTGCCGGTTCCGCCAACATCGACGAGCTGGACCCTGAAGTGGCCGATCTGCCGGTGCTGACCAAGACCCGCGAGAACGCCACCATCAACACCGTGATGAGCAACAGCTTCGGCTTCGGCGGCACCAACGCCACGCTGGTACTGAAGCGCTGGGAAGGCAAGTAATTCCCCCCGCTTGAGCCACACACAAAAACGCCCCGACTGGTTCGGGGCGTTTTTTTTCGCCTGCAGAAAACTCACGGCCGACACAAATCCCTTATGTAGGAGCTGCCGAAGGCTGCGATCTTGATCGTTCCCACGCTCTGCGTGGGAATGCAGCCCGTGACGCTCCGCGTCACTGGACGCGGAGCGTCCCTAGAGGCATTCCCACGCGGAGCGTGGGAACGATCAACAGGGGGATTGGGTGTTCTGGAGATGAAACTTCTGTCATGAAACTTAGCGGCCTGCGACCGAATGTCGCGGATTCCGTGGGCTGTAGCACTGTTGCGGTTTTCGCAAAAATACATTGCACAAACTGAGCGTTTACTTAGCAAGCTAACAAATAATATAAAAGAGTCCTGCACACGCCTTGCTGCAGATAACTTGAGATTTGGAGCTAGCAGATGACTGTAAAAGTAACTGAACGCGACGATTCACACATGTCCCACGAAGGCGTAGCCGCCGGTATCCGCATCTGGGATGTGCATCAGCAAGACTTGCTGGTCGGCATGTTTCATAACGAGATCGACGCCCACAACTACAAGGCCGAACTCGAAGTGCAAGAACAGCAGCGGGATCTGAAATCCGCCTGACTCAAAGCGTCCAGACAAACATTACTGTGGCGAGGGAGCTTGCTCCCGCTGGGGCGCGAAGCGACCCTGTTCTTTAACACAAGAGCAGGGCCTGTTGCGCAATCCAGCGGGAGCACGCTCCCTCGCCACAAATTGTCGTTGTTACAGCTTTATCGATTTACCACATCAGATCATCAGGGATCTGGTAGGCCGCATACGGATCGTCCTCGGCGTTGACCTCTTCGGTCTGCACGTTGAGCTGGACGATGCGCTGCGGATCACGCTCCTGGATCTTCAGAGCCGCTTCACGCGGGATCACTTCGTAGCCGCCGGCATGGTGCACGATCGCCAGCGAACCGCTGCTGAGCTTGTTGCGCATCAGCGTGTTGACCGAGAGGCGCTTGACCTTCTTGTCGTCGACGAAGTTGTAGTAGTCCTCGGTCGTCAGCTTCGGCAGACGCGAGACCTCGATCAGTTGCTTGACCTGCGCCGCACGCGCCTTGGCATCCGCCTTCTCTTTCTGCTGGCGGTTCAGCTCCTGATCACGCTTGACCTTCTCGGCCATGGCTTCTTGAGCGGCGCGCTGTTGCGAGTCATCCAGTTCGACCTGACCTTTGTGGGCCAGGCGTTGCTGCTTCTGCTTGTCTTTGCTGACCTGCTTGGCCTGCTTTTGGTTGACCAGACCTGCTTTGAGCAACTGGTCGCGAAGGGAAATACTCATCGGGCTTACTCACTAGGGCAGTTGCTCAGCCGCAGCTGGGCGCATTCTTTTCCTGACGTTTGGCTTCGCCCCACAGGGCGTCCAACTCTTCGAGGGTGCAATCTTCTATGGGACGGTGGGTGTCGCGCAATGCCTGTTCGATAAAACGGAAACGTCTTTCAAACTTGCCGTTGGAGCCACGCAGTGCGGTTTCCGGATCAACCTTCAGATGCCGGGCCAGATTGACCACGGAAAACAGCAGGTCGCCGATCTCGTCAGCCACAGCGACCGGATCGTTTTCAGCCATCGCTTCGAGCACTTCATCGAGCTCTTCGCGCACCTTGTCGAGCACCGGCAAGGCGTGCGGCCAGTCGAAACCGACCTGCCCGGCACGCTTCTGCAACTTGGCTGAACGGGATAAGGCCGGCAACGTTGCCGGCACATCATCGAGCAGTGACAGTTGCTCGGGCGCGGCGGATTTCTCCGCGCGCTCTTCGGCCTTGATCTCTTCCCAACGCTGCTTGACCTGTTCTTCGGTCAAGCGCGGTACATCCAGTGGCGCGTAAAGATCGCCAGTGGGGAACACGTGCGGATGACGACGGATCAGTTTGCGGGTGATGCTGTCGATCACCCCGGCAAATTCGAAGCGCCCTTCTTCCTTGGCCAACTGGCTGTAATAGACGACCTGGAACAGCAGATCGCCGAGCTCGCCCTGCAAATGATCGAAGTCGCCGCGCTCGATGGCATCGGCCACTTCGTAGGCTTCTTCGAGGGTGTGCGGGACGATGGTCGCGTAGGTTTGCTTGATGTCCCACGGGCAACCGAACTGCGGATCGCGCAGACGGTTCATCAGATGGAGCAGGTCTTCAAGGCTGTACATAAAAATCTCACTCAACCCTTTCTGCGATCTTGATCGTTCCCACGCGGAGCGTGGGAACGATCAATCGAAGTCATCTTCAAGGGGTACGGTTACGCCGCGTTTCGATGATGTTCGGCAACTGCGAAATCCGCCCGAGCAATCGCCCCAGTGCATCCAAACCCGGAATCTCGATGGTCAGGGACATCAACGCGGTGTTGTCCTCTTTGTTCGAGCGGGTGTTGACCGCCAGCACGTTGATGCGCTCGTTGAGCAGCACCTGCGATACGTCACGCAGCAGACCGGAACGGTCGTAGGCGCGGATGACGATGTCGACCGGATAAGTGAGCACCGGCACCGGCCCCCAACTGACCTGAATGATCCGCTCCGGCTCACGCCCGCCCAGCTGCAGCACCGAGGCGCAGTCCTGACGGTGAATGCTCACGCCACGGCCCTGGGTGATGTAACCGACAATCGCGTCGCCCGGCAGTGGCTGGCAGCAGCCGGCCATCTGCGTCATCAGGTTGCCGACGCCCTGGATCTGAATGTCGCCGCGCTTGCCCGGTTTGTACCCCGTAGCCTTGCGCGGAATCAGCTCAAGCTGTTCGTTGCCGCGTTCCGGCTCGACCAGTTGCTGCGCGAGGTTGACCAGTTGCGCCAGACGCAAGTCGCCGGCACCGAGGGCGGCGAACATGTCCTCGGCGGTTTTCATGTTGGCCTTGTCGGCCAGCTTGTCAAAATCCACCGCCGGCAGACCGAGGCGCGTCAGTTCGCGTTCGATCAGGGTTTTACCGGCGGCAACGTTCTGGTCGCGCGCCTGCAACTTGAACCAGTGGACGATCTTCGCCCGCGCCCGCGAGGTGGTGACGTAACCGAGGTTCGAGTTCAGCCAGTCGCGGCTTGGCGTACCGTGCTTGCTGGTGATGATCTCGACCTGCTCACCGGTCTGCAGGCTGTAGTTGAGCGGCACGATGCGGCCGTTGATCTTCGCGCCACGGCAGTTGTGGCCAATCTCGGTGTGCACGCGGTAGGCGAAGTCCAGCGGCGTCGCGCCTTTCGGCAAGTCGATGGCGTGACCGTCGGGAGTGAAGATGTAGACCCGATCCGGCTCGATATCGACGCGCAGCTGTTCCGCCAGACCACCGATATCGCCCAGCTCTTCGTGCCACTCGAGGACCTGACGCAGCCAGGAGATTTTCTCTTCGTAGTGATTCGAACCGGATTTGACGTCGGTGCCCTTGTAGCGCCAGTGCGCGCAGACGCCGAGTTCGGCTTCTTCGTGCATCGAGTGCGTACGAATCTGCACCTCAAGCACTTTACCCTCAGGGCCGATTACCGCCGTGTGCAGCGAGCGGTAGCCGTTCTCTTTCGGGTTGGCGATGTAGTCGTCGAATTCTTTCGGGATGTGCCGCCACAGGGTGTGGACGATGCCCAGCGCGGTGTAGCAGTCGCGCATTTCCGGGACCAGCACGCGCACCGCACGCACGTCGTAGATCTGACTGAATTCCAGACCCTTGCGCTGCATTTTGCGCCAGATCGAATAGATGTGTTTGGCCCGGCCGCTGATGTCGGCATCAACCCCGGTGGCCTGCAATTCGTCCTTGAGCTGGGTCATCACGTCGGCGATGAACCGCTCACGATCGAGCCGTCGCTCGTGGAGCAACTTGGCGATCTGCTTGTATTGATCCGGCTCCAGGTAACGGAAGGACAAGTCCTCCAGTTCCCATTTGATATGACCGATGCCGAGCCGGTGCGCGAGCGGCGCATAGATGTCGAAGACTTCCCGGGCGACACGGTTACGCTTCTCGTCGTCAGCGGTTTTCACCGCACGGATCGCGCAGGTGCGTTCAGCGAGTTTGATCAGTGCGACACGCACGTCGTCGACCATCGCCACGAGCATCTTGCGCAGGTTCTCGACCTGCCCTTGCGTGCCCATGACCATCGACTGACGCGGGCTGAGGCTGTCACTGATAGCCGCCATGCGCTGCACGCCGTCGATCAGCTTGGCCACCACCGGACCGAAGCGCTGGCCGACGGCCGCGAGTTCGATCTGGCCCTCGCGTACGCCGCGATACAGGACCGCCGCGACCAGCGAATCCTGATCGAGCTTGAGGTCGGCGAGGATCTCGGCGATTTCCAGACCGGTACTGAAACTGCCCGAGCCTTCGGCCCACAGATTCTTCTTGGCATTGGACTGTTGTTCGGCCTCGCGAGCGAACTCGCAGGCTTCTTTCAAGGCTTCGCGATCCAGTGCCAGATCGACACTGACCGCGTGATCGAGCCAAGCCTCGAGATTGATACTGCCGTCAGTGTTGATCGGCTGGTGTGCTCTCACCTGTACCATCTTGCTTTACCTTCCCTACGACGCAGATTCAATGCGTCAAATCGCTGACCTTCAGTGTCCGTTTGCGCTCGCGGGGCTAATGCGAGCGCTGCGCGGACAGATCAGACGGATTCAGACGAGCCATCCTGGCTCGCTTCAAATAACGCCATGGCCTCGACATGTGCCGTCTGAGGAAACATATCGAGAATCCCGGCACGTTTTAACCGGTAGCCCTGCTTGATCAATTCGACCGTATCGCGCGCCAGCGTTGCCGGGTTGCACGACACATACACCAACCGCTTCGCGCCCAGGGTCGCGAGCTTGCGCACCACCTCGAAAGCACCGTCACGCGGTGGGTCCAAGAGTACCGCAGAAAAGCCGTTTCCGATCCATTGGGCATCGCTCAAAGGCTGGGATAAATCGGCTTGAAAAAACTTTGTGTTATGCAAATTGTTACTAGCGGCGTTGGCTGCGGCGCGCTCGACCATGGTCTGCACACCTTCGACCGCCACCACTTCGCGCACGGCTTTGGCCAACGGCAAAGCGAAGTTGCCCAAGCCGCAGAACAGATCCAGCACGCGCTCCTCGCTACGTGGTTTCAACCAGTCCAGCGCCTGCGCCACCATCGCTTCGTTGACGCCGGCGTTGACCTGGATAAAGTCGCCCGGCCGATACGCCAGATCGAGATCCCATTGCTCCAGGCGATAGCCCAGCGACTGGCTGGCATCGACCGGTTGCGGTTCGCCTTCGCCATGCAGCCACAATTGCGCTTCATGGAATTGGCAGAAGTCCTTGAGGATGGTCAGATCCGCTTCGGACAACGGCGCCATGTGCCGCAGCAACACCGCCAGCGACGAGCCGCTGAACAGCTCGACATGACCCAGCGCTTGCGGCTTGCTCAACCGACGGAGCATCTCCGGCAAACGGGTCATGATCGGTTGCAAGGGCTGTACCAGCACCGGGCATTCGCTGATCGCGACAATGTCCTGGCTGCCGGCCGCGCGGAAACCGACTTCGAGTTTCTTCGCCTTCATGTCCCAGCGCACCGCGATCCGCGCGCGACGGCGATAGCCGAACTCGGGGCCGGTCAACGGCGCTCCCCACTCTTCCGGTTCGACACCGGCAACGCGCGACAATTGCTCGGCGAGCATGCGCTGTTTCAGGGCGAGTTGTTCGTCATGGGGCAAATGCTGAACGCTACAACCGCCGCAGCGGCCAGCTTGCTGACACGGTGCCGGGCGACGCAATTCGCTGGCCTTGAACACACGTTCGGTGCGCGCCTCGACCACTTTGCCGTGGGCGCCGAGCACCCGCGCTTCGACCTCTTCACCGGCAAGGGCGCCAAGGACGAACCAGGTTTTGCCTTCGAAAAACGCGATACCGCGACCGTCATTGGCCAGGCGTTCGATAGTCAAACGCTGCTTCTTGCCGGTCGGAATTTGCGCGGCCTTGCTGCCGCCGGTGGGCTGGAAGCGCAGGCCTCTCTCGTGCTTGGCCATCAGTTTGGCGCGTCGAAAATGCCGGTCGACAGGTAACGGTCGCCACGGTCACAGATGATCGCGACGATCACCGCGTTTTCAACTTCTTTGGACAGGCGCAGCATCGCTGCCACCGCACCGCCCGAAGACACGCCACAGAAGATGCCTTCTTCGCGGGCCAGACGACGGGTGACGTCTTCGGCCTCGCTTTGCGCCATGTCGACGATGCGATCAACGCGGTCGGCCTGATAAATCTTCGGCAGGTATTCCTGCGGCCAGCGGCGGATACCGGGAATGGCCGAGCCTTCCATCGGTTGCAGACCGACGATCTGCACGCTGTCGCTCTGCTCTTTCAAGTAGCGCGAAACGCCCATGATGGTGCCGGTGGTGCCCATCGAACTGACGAAGTGAGTGATGGTGCCCTGGGTCTGACGCCAGATTTCCGGGCCGGTGGTGGTGTAGTGCGCTTCAGGATTATCGCCGTTGGCGAACTGATCGAGCACCTTGCCACGGCCTTCGGCTTCCATACGCTGCGCGAGATCGCGCGCGCCTTCCATGCCTTCTTCCTGGCTGACCAGAATCAGCTCGGCACCGTAAGCGGTCATCGCCGCTTTGCGCTCGGCGCTGGAGTTGTCCGGCATGATCAGGATCATCTTGTAACCCTTGATCGCGGCAGCCATGGCCAGGGCGATCCCGGTGTTGCCCGAGGTCGCTTCGATCAGCGTATCGCCGGCATGGATCTGCCCACGCAATTCGGCCCGGGTGATCATCGACAGCGCCGGCCGGTCCTTGACCGAACCCGCCGGGTTATTCCCTTCGAGCTTGAGCAATAGGGTGTTGCTGGTAGCACCGGGCAGGCGCTGCAAACGCACCAGCGGAGTGTTGCCGACGCAATCGGCGATGGTTGGGTACTGCAGGGTCATGGCGTATTCGCAATCCAGACGTGCGGGGGCGCCTATCATACCGGCAAACCCGCGCAGGCCATATCACGCAAAGTGCGGTGCTTATGGTTTATAGGAATAAGGAGAGGCTAGCCCACGTTTTCCGTGTGCGCGGTATCCAAAGCGTAAAACTCATGCAGCTTGGCTTGCAGCAATTGTTTATCCGGCAGGCAGGTTTGATATTGCGCGATCAATGCGGGGGAAAGACTGCGATTGAGAGCGTACTCGACGACCTCGTCCTCCTTGCTGGCGCACAGCAGTACACCGATGGCCGGGTTTTCGTGGGGCTTGCGGACATTGCGATCCAGCGCCTCCAGATAGAAATCCAGTTTGCCGAGGTACTCCGGTTCAAAGCGCCCGACCTTGAGCTCAATGGCCACCAGACAGTTAAGTCCTCGATGGAAGAACAAAAGGTCGAGAGAGAAATCCCGGCCACCGACTTGTAACGGATATTCGGACCCGACAAAGCAGAAGTCGCGACCGAGTTCGATCAGGAAGATCCTGAGGCGTGATAGCAGGCCTTGGTGCAAATTGGTTTCGGAATGGGCAGTCGGCAGATCGAGGAACTCGACCATGTAGGTATCACGGAAAATCTCGAGTGCTGCTGGATGGGTCTGTTTCAGTGCGGCGGAGGCTTTGCGGGATCGGTGACGCTTCGCTCGAACAGAGCCGTTTTGAATTGCCGTTCCAGTTCGCGCTTCGACCACTTTTCCTGAACCGCAATTCGCAGGTAAAACCCACGTTCTTCAGGGTGTTTACTTTGGCTCAAAATGATCATGTTATGGGTCCACGGTAATTGTCTCACCAGTGGTGAGACAATTGGATCGTCCCGATATGTTTCGTAAAACTGGCGCATGAGGAACAGATTTGGTCGGGTGAACCCACGCAATCCCGGTTGGGTTTGCGCCAAATGTGCAGCCAGCTGAGTAATGACCGAATCCCCCCATTCCGCCTGCTCAATCTTGCGACTGATATGCGCCCCCACCTGCCAATAAAGCTCAATCAGCTGAGTATTGACCGCCTGCATGGCCTTATGTCTGGAACTGTGAATCAGCGCGAGCACTTCGTTGAAGCGTTCGCCATCGGGGCTGCCAATAAGGCTCGATACAGTCATGCGCAATTCCTTGAAGATCAGGTGAAGCACGAGCCTAAACCGTTCAGGACGTTGAAAATGACCGCTGATGCAGCTTGGGAAATGTCGTACAAAAGAAGGCGAGCACTCCTGCATACCCGTAGGATTGGCCCCTGCCAATGGACTACAACGCGAGCAAGCTCGCTCTTACAGGGTGATCGGCATTCATGTAGGAGCTGCGGCACGCTGCGATCTTATGATCCTGTTCTGATCGCGGCGTGCCGCAGCGCCTACACAGGATGAGGTTGAACGAGGACTTGGGGAGCGACGCTGGAACCTGTAGGAGTGAGCCGGCTCGCGATGGGGCCGGCCGATGCAAGGCAATCATCCGCCAACAACCGCAAATTCAGCCGCAACCCCGCCCCGCCATTCTCCGCCCAAATGCTACCGCCCTGGCGCTGCACGGCATTGCGCGCGATGCTCAGGCCCAAGCCGAATCCTCCGTCGCCGGGGCGCGAGCCGTCGAGGCGGGTGAACGGCAGGAAGATCCGCTGCAGATCGGACTCAGCCACGCCGCCGCCCTGGTCTTCCAGCCACAGGTGCCAATAATCACCATCGCGGCGCCCGTCGAGCCGGACGAAGCCGCCTTCCGGCGAATGACGAATGGCATTGCGCAAAATGTTTTCCAGGGCCTGCGCCAAAGTGTTCAGATTGCCGCGCACCCAGCACGACGCTTCCACCGAGCACTGCAAGCGCTGGCTCGGCCAGCCGCTTTCGTAACAGGCATTGTCCGTGAGCATTTCCCACAGTGCCTGAACTTCGATCGCCTCGTCGGGAAGTGGCGTGCGGTCAGTGTCGAGCCAGGCCAGTTGCAGGGTTTCCTCGACCAGCCGCTGCATACCGTCGACTTCCCGGCCGATACGCTCGCGCAATTGCGCCAGGCCTTGTTCACTTTCGCTGGCCACGCGCAAGCGGCTCAGCGGCGTGCGCAATTCGTGGGACAGGTCACGCAGTAATTGTTGTTGCAGGGCGACGGTCGATTGCAGGCGCTCGGACATCGAGTCGAACGCCCGGGCCAGTTCACCGAGTTCATCCGGGCGCTGGGTAATGCCGCTCGACAGCCGCACATTCAGTTGATCGGCGCGCCAGGCGTTGGCCTGTTCGCGCAGGTTGTTCAACGGCACCACCAACAGACGATAGAGACCGACGCACAGCAAAAACGTGAACAGCCCCGGAATCACCCCGTTGGTGATCACGCGCCAGAACAGGCGATATTTACCCGGCAAAAAACGCTCGGGCAATTCGATCACCAGACTGCCGGCGGAAGGATCTTTGGGGAACGGAATGCGCAACCACGGCCGCCCCTGTTTGTGAATCGGCCAATCGAGCCCGCGCAAAAAGGTCAGGTGCTGGATTTCCTGCTCGCTCAGGGGATCACTGCCCAGCGATTGCAAATTGCCGCCGATCACCCCAACCCAACTGGCTTCGCGCAACTCCATGCTCTGCAACCAGTCATCAATTGCATTGCGCCCACCGCGCTGCCAGGCACGCTCGGCCTCGCCGGCATAACGCGCCAGCGTGCCGCGCGCCTCGTCGGAGAGGAACTGATTGCGCTCCTCCATATAACGGCCCCACGACCAACTCAGCCAGATCATCAGCAGACAGAACGCGACCAGCAAACAGGCGAGTTTCCAGAACAGCGAATGCCGCCCCGGCAGTTCAGACAGTTTCATCGGCAGCGCTCAAGACGTAGCCCTTGCCCCACACCGTGCGCACTTCCCGCTCGGTGTAACCGATGGCTTTGAGTTTGCGGCGAATCTGGCTGATGTGCATGTCGAGGCTGCGATCGTGCGCGGCATAACCGCGTTGCAGGACATGCTGATAAAGGAAGGCTTTGCTCAGCACTTCCTCGTCATTGCGATTGAGGGTTTCCAGCAGACGAAATTCGCTGCGAGTCAGCCCGGCCGATAGATCGCGAAAGAATACGTCGCACTGTTCATCGTCGAAGCGCAGCGTGCCTGTCGCCACAGTCGGGGCAGTGGCAGACGGCCGACGATCAAGCGCCACTCGCCGCAGGATCGCTTCGATGCGCACATGCAGCTCAGCCATGCTGAAGGGTTTTGGCAAATAGTCGTCGGCGCCCAGGCGGAAACCGCTGATGCGATCCGCCTCGGCGCCGAGGGCCGACATCAGCAGCACCGGCGTCGAATGACTCTGCCGCAACTGCGTCAATACGTTCAAACCGTCCATGCCCGGCAACAGAATATCCATCAGCACTACATCGAACGGCTGGCGCTTGGCGATGCTCAGGCCTTCCTGGCCGTTCTGGCACCAGGTCACCTGAAACCCGCTGCGACCCAGATGCTCGTGCACATAGGCGCCTAGCACCGGATCGTCTTCGATGGAAAGTATGCGTGGCTGGCCAGCGGAAACAGGAGTCATGAGTATCTGCAAGTAATTCTCAGTTGAGAGTGATTATTCAAGATTGCCGGGCATCGGGCAACCCAAGGTTGACCCAATGGACAAACGCACCGGCGCCCTGACCCACCGCGAGCGCATTTTTCCGGAGATTGCCCGCGAGCAAATCGCTACACTGCGCCAATGTCGCGTGCCGGATGCACGTATGAGTCAACAGTTCAGCGGGATGCAGGAGATAGGTGTGCTCAAGAAACTGGGAATCAAAGGTCGTGTGTTATTGCTGACCTTGTTGCCGACCAGCCTGATGGCGCTGGTGCTGGGTGGATATTTCACCTGGGCGCAGCAGTCCGACTTGCAGACCCAGTTGATGCAGCGCGGCGAAATGATCGCCGAGCAACTGGCGCCGCTGGTGGCACCTGCAATGGGCCACGGCAACAATGAGCTGCTCGAACGCATCGCCACGCAATCCCTCGAGCAACCGGACGTGCGCGCCGTCACGTTTCTTGCGCCGGATCGCTCGCCGCTGGCCCACGCCGGTCCGACCATGCTCAATCAGGCACCGAGTGGCGACAGCGCGCAATTGCAACGGCGCAGCGGCAATGACGCGACTCGCTACCTGATGCCGGTGTTTGGCAAGCACCGCAATCTTGCCGGTGAACTGATCCCGGAAGAATCCGATCGCCTGCTCGGCTGGGTCGAACTGGAGTTGTCGCACAACGGCATGTTGCTGCGCGGTTACCGCAGTCTGTTTGCCAGTCTGTTGCTGATCGCCGCCGGTCTTGCCGGGGCGGCGTTGCTCGCGTTACGCATGGGCCGCACCATCAACCGCCCGCTGAGCCAGATCAAACAAGCCGTCGCGCAACTCAAGGACGGCCACCTCGAAACCCGTCTGCCGCCGCTCGGCAGTCAGGAGCTGGATGAGCTGGCGTCGGGCATCAACCGCATGGCCGGAACGTTGCAGAACGCTCGCGAAGAACTGCAGCACAGCGTCGATCAGGCCACCGAAGACGTTCGGCAGAATCTGGAAACCATCGAGATCCAGAACATCGAACTGGACCTGGCGCGCAAAGAGGCGCTGGAAGCCAGCCGGATCAAATCCGAATTCCTCGCCAACATGAGCCACGAGATCCGTACGCCGCTCAACGGCATTCTCGGTTTCACCCATCTCTTGCAGAAAAGCGAGCTGACCCCGCGCCAGCTCGACTATCTGGGCACCATCGAAAAGTCCGCCGACAGTTTGTTGGGGATCATCAACGAGATCCTCGACTTCTCGAAAATCGAGGCCGGTAAATTGGTGCTCGACCATATTCCGTTCAACCTGCGTGATTTGCTGCAGGACACCCTGACCATTCTTGCGCCCGCCGCGCACGCCAAACAGCTGGAGCTGGTCAGCCTGGTCTATCGCGACACGCCGCTGTCGCTGGTCGGTGATCCACTGCGCCTCAAGCAAATCCTTACCAACCTGGTCAGCAACGCGATCAAGTTCACTCGCGAAGGCACCATCGTTGCCCGCGCGATGCTCGAAGAAGACCACGAAGACAGCGTGCAATTGCGTATCAGCATTCAGGACACCGGCATCGGTCTGTCCAGTCAGGATGTCCGCGCGTTGTTCCAGGCTTTCAGTCAGGCCGATAATTCGTTATCGCGCCAACCGGGTGGCACCGGCCTCGGGCTGGTGATTTCCAAGCGTCTGATCGAGCAGATGGGCGGCGAAATCGGCGTCGACAGCACGCCGGGCGAGGGCTCCGAATTCTGGATCAGCCTGAGCCTGCCGAAGACCCGCGACGATGCCGAAGACCTGCCTTCGGCGCCGCTGCTCGGACGCCGCGTGGCGGTGCTGGAGAACCACGAACTGGCGCGCCAGGCCTTGCAGCATCAACTGGAAGACTGCGGCCTCGACGTCACCACCTTCAATACCCTCGAAAGCCTGACCAATGGCGTCACCGCCGCGCATCAGACCGATCAGGCGATTGATCTGGCGGTGCTTGGCATCACCAGCAACGACATGCTCCCGGAACGTTTGAACCAGCACATCTGGGACCTCGAACACCTCGGCTGCAAAGTGCTGGTGCTGTGCCCGACCACCGAGCAGACGCTGTTCCATCTGTCGGTGCCGAACCCGCACAGCCAGCTCCAGGCCAAACCGGCGTGCACGCGCAAATTGCGCCGCGCGCTGTCGGATCTGGCCAACCCGCGCCAGCCGCGCAATGAGCCCGGCGAACCGCTGTCGAGCCGTGCACCGAAAGTACTTTGCGTCGACGACAACCCGGCCAACCTGCTGCTGGTGCAAACCCTGCTCGAAGACATGGGCGCCAAGGTTCTCGCCGTGGAAAGCGGTTACGCCGCCGTCAAAGCGGTGCAGAGCGAATCTTTCGATCTGGTGCTGATGGACGTGCAGATGCCGGGCATGGACGGCCGCCAGAGCACCGAAACCATCCGCCAGTGGGAAAGCGAACGACATTGCACACCGCTGCCGATTGTCGCCCTCACCGCCCACGCCATGGCCAACGAAAAACGCGCGCTGCTGCAAAGCGGCATGGACGATTACCTGACCAAGCCGATCAGTGAACGGCAACTGGCGCAGGTGGTGCTGAAGTGGACCGGGCTGGCCCTGCGCAATCAAGGCCCGGAGCGCAGCAGCGACAGCGCCTTGGGCAATCATGAATTGCCGGTGCTCGATCACGAAGAAGGTTTGCGTCTTGCTGCCGGCAAGGCCGATCTGGCGGCGGACATGCTGGCGATGCTGCTCGCCTCCCTGGAAGCCGATCGCGAAGCCATCCGCACGGCACGCGACAATCACGACCAGAATGCCCTGCTCGAACGTGTTCATCGCCTGCACGGCGCGACTCGTTACTGTGGCGTGCCGCAATTGCGCGCCGCCTGCCAACGCAGTGAAACCCTGCTCAAACAGGATGATCCGAAAGCGTTGATGGCGCTCGACGAACTGGAGCGGGCAATCAATCGTCTGGCCACGCAGGCGAAGATCAGCGCCTGATCCACGGCAATGCCGGCAACGCTGCCGGACGCTACAGTTGTCGCGGGTGATGGGTGCCCGCGTCGATGCTCCAGGAGGATTTCATGCGCACGATCGTTTTCAGCAGCCAGAACTACGACCGCGACAGCTTCCTCGGCACCGCTTGCCCGGCCGGGATCGAACTGCATTTCCAGCCCGCTCGGCTCAGTCTCGACACTGCTGCGCTGGCCGACGGTCACGCCGTGGTTTGCGCGTTTATCAATGATGACCTCAGCGCGCCGGTGCTGGAACGCCTGGCCGCTGGCGGCACGCGCCTGATCGCCCTGCGTTCGGCGGGTTACAACCATGTTGATCTGGTCGCGGCAAAACGCCTGGGGCTGGGTGTCGTGCGCGTCCCGGCCTACTCGCCGCATGCCGTGGCCGAACATGCTGTCGCGCTGATTCTGGCGCTCAATCGCCGTTTGCATCGCGCCTATAACCGCACCCGCGAAGGCGACTTCAGCCTGCACGGTCTGACTGGATTCGATCTGGTCGGGAAAACCGTCGGCATCGTCGGGACCGGACAGATCGGCGCGACGTTCGCCAAAATCATGCACGGCTTTGGCTGCCAGTTGCTCGCTTACGATCCGTATCCGAACCCGGATGTCGTAGCCTTGGGCGCGCGTTATCTGAGCCTGCCCGAACTGCTCGCGCAATCGCGCATCATCAGCCTGCACTGCCCGCTCAACGAGCACAGTAAGCACTTGATCAACCGCGATTCGCTGGCGCACATGCAGCCGGGGGCGATGCTGATCAACACCGGGCGCGGTGGTCTGGTCGACACGCCGGCGCTGATCGATGCGCTGAAAGAGGGACAACTCGGTTATCTGGGGCTGGATGTCTACGAGGAGGAGGCGCAGTTGTTTTTCGAGGATCGTTCCGACCTGCCGTTGCAGGACGATGTGCTGGCGCGCTTGCTGACTTTTCCTAACGTGATCATCACTGCGCATCAGGCCTTTCTGACCCATGAAGCATTGGGCGCGATTGCCGCGACCACCCTGCACAACATCGCGACCTGGGCGGCAGGTGCGCCGCAGAACCAGGTCGAGGGTTGATCGCCAGACGGTTTACTTTGGTGACAGCGTCGACGCGAGGATCAACAGCGCCAGCCAGCCAAAGCCGAAAAAGCGCTGCTTCATCGAGTGACCGCTGCGCAGCAGAAACCAGACGAACATCATCGGCAACAGAAACACCATGATCTTCAGCCAGCCCTCTACCGGGCGGCTGCCATCGGCGTTGGCCTGCGCTTGAAACGCTGGTGCCGATTGCTCGCTTGCCTGCCGGCGCCGACGCCCCGCCGCTGCCGGCATGACTTTCGGCAAAGGCTCCGGCGCAGGGGCTGGCGCCACGACCTCGGGGACTGACTTGTTGCGCGGCAGGCTGCCGAAAGAAATCGTCGAAGACTGAGCCGTTGCCGGTGCCGCGACTTTCTGTGCGTGAGCGATATGCTCGGCCATCGGCGCCCCACAATGAATGCACACCAAGGCTTCGGAGCTGATGCTCCGCTTGCATTCATAACATTCGATCAGCGCCATGTTCCGTTCCTTCAGAGTCGAGGCCGGCAGTTTGCCATGAGCGCCTGTCGATTTGAACCGGATCGAAGGTCGCAAGCGCGCATCATCCTGCAATCGAGCCCGTGCTAGCATGTCGCGCATATTTGGAGGACCCATGGTCGAACACGATTTCCGCTACACCCTGATGAACCCGCAACACACCCTCACCGAATGCCGCGCCCTCGTTCCGGGCCGCTATCAGGTCACCGGCAACGGTGGTTCGATTCGCATCGGTGACGCCCTGCTGGTGACCCTTAAAGGCAGCAAGGACTTGTCCATGCGCCTGACCGTCGAAACCGTCCGCCACCTGATCAACCCGCCGGGCCAATGGACCGCGATGACCACCGGCCCGGTATTCGGCGAACTGGCGATCCACACCTGGCAGGTCAACTGCGACAGCTGCGCCAAAGAGCTGAGCTTTGAATTTGCGGTCGATGCCAAACTGGGCAAAACCGCAGAAAAACCGGCGGCCACTGCGCGCATCGCCGAGCTGGGCTGGAAAACACTTGGCGACAAGCACCTGTGCCCGAAATGCCAGGAGCCGGCATGATGAAACGCCTTGCCCTGACCGCTTTGGTCAGTGTCGGTCTGGTCGGTTGCGCGGCGGAGCCTGTGCAACTGCAACAGAACCGCAGCTACATTCTGGAGTGGATTGGCGAACGGCCATTGATGGATTACAGCCATCTGACCGTGATCCTCGGCGATGATGGTCGCGCCTACGGCAACGGCGGCTGCAACCACTGGTTCGCGCCGTATACGCTGGACGGTGACAAACTGACCTTCGGCAAGATCGGCAAGACCCGCAAGCTCTGTGCACCAGCGCTGATGGAACAGGAACAACGCTTTCTGCAGGCGCTGGAACATGTCGAGCGCTGGGACATCTCGCCGATCGAGCAGATGCGCTTCTGGCCGGCTGAAGGCAAGCCGCTGCGCTGGTGGCTGGAAGAGGGTTGAACCGCAAAAGATCGCAGCCTTCGGCGGCTCCTACATGGATCGTGTATACCCTGTAGGAGCTGCCGAAGGCTGCGATCTTTTCTTCCACTAACGACCTATTGGGTCGCCTGCAACGCTTCGAGTTTGGCCAGCACTCCCGCCGCCGTCTGTTCGCCCATCAACTGTTCACGCACCTTGCCCTTGTTGTCGATGATGTAGGTCACCGGCAAGGCCTCACTGCGCGGCACGTCAAACAGCTCCGCCGGATCCTGCGCCAGCACGGTGAACTTGATGCCGAGTTTTTCACTGGCCTCCTTCAGTTCCGCACCCTGCACGTTGTCGAAATTGACCCCGAACACCCCGACATTCTTGCTCTTCAGCTCATCCGCCAGATGGTTAAGCTCGGGAATTTCCGTGCGGCACGGGCCACACCATTCGGCCCAGTAGTTGAGCACCACCCATTGCTTGTCCAGACGCTCGGACGCCACTTTCTGGCCGTTCTGGTCGATCCCGTAATCGTTGCCGCAGCCCCCCAGCATCAACGCCCCGATAATCGTCAATGCCGCTGCCAATCGCCGTGTCATGTCGTGTCCCTTGTGAAAATTTGAAAGCGCCTGCGACCCATCGCCTCTGACGGTTCTGGATTGCGCGCTGCACAGTTAGAATAGCCGCCACTTTACGCCAGAAGCGACCCGCCATGACCGATCTGACGCTTTATCACAATCCGCGCTGCTCGAAATCCCGCGGTGCGCTGGAACTTCTTGAAGCCCGCGGCCTGACGCCAAACGTCGTGCGTTACCTCGAAACCCCGCTGAATGCAGCGCAAATCAAGGTCCTGCTGGGCAAACTCGGGATCAGCGCGCGCCAGTTGCTGCGCACTGGAGAAGATGAATACAAAATGCTTCAGCTGGCTGACGACAGCCTCAGCGAAGCGCAATTGATCGACGCCATCGCCGCGCATCCAAAACTGATGGAGCGACCGATTCTCGAAGTCGGCGACAAAGCCGTGATCGGTCGTCCGCCGGAAAATATCCTGGAGTTGCTGCCGTGAGCGCGCCGTACATTCTGGTGCTGTATTACAGCCGCAGCGGCTCGACCAACGAGATGGCGCGGCAGATTGCGCGCGGCGTCGAACAGGCCGGCCTCGAAGCGCGCCTGCGCACCGTACCGGCGATCTCCACCGAGTGCGAAGCGGTAGCGCCAGAGATTCCGGATGAAGGCGCCTTGTACGCCACCCTCGATGACCTGAAGAACTGCGCCGGCCTGGCACTCGGCAGCCCGACACGTTTCGGCAACATGGCGGCGCCGCTGAAATACTTTCTCGATGGCACCAGCAACCTGTGGCTGACCGGCGCTCTGGTCGGCAAACCGGCCGGCGTGTTCACTTCCACCGCCAGCCTGCACGGCGGCCAGGAAACCACTCTGCTGTCGATGATGCTGCCGCTGCTGCACCACGGCATGCTGATCACCGGCCTGCCCTACAGCGAATCGGCGCTGCTGGAAACCCAGGGTGGCGGCACGCCTTATGGCGCCAGTCATCACGCCGGGGCTGACGGTAAAAAAGGTCTGGATCAGCACGAAGTGGCGCTGTGTCGCGCCCTCGGCCTGCGCTTGGCCAAGACTGCGCAAAAACTGGAGGGCTGACAGTGGCGAAGAAGCCGAAGATTTTGCCTTCCGTCGAATGGCTGGCGCCACGCGTCAAGGCCATGCGGGTAATCAGCCTGCTGAGTTTTTTCGCCTTGGCCGGTTTGCTCGCCGCTTATTACCTGGTCTTCGCCGACCTGCACGGCGCGCGGCCGTGGGTGATTCTGCTGGTCGAACTGATCCCGTGGATTGTCCTCGCCCCGGCGATGATCATGGGCAGCGCGCGCGGGCATTCGTGGATGTGTTTTGTGGTGAATCTGTACTTCATCAAAGGCGCACTGGCGGCGTATGACCCGAATCGGCAGTTGTTTGGGGTGCTGGAGATGGTCGCGAGTCTGGCGGTGTTCTGCTCGGCGCTGTTGTATGTGCGGTGGCGGTATCAGTTGAATCGCAAATTGGCTGGCGAGGGCGAAATCGCCGTCGCCTGATGGAAAAGATCGCAGCCTTCGGCAGCTCCTACATTTGGAATGCATTCCCCTGTAGGAGCTGCCGAAGGCTGCGATCTTTTGCTATTCAATGGTTGACGGTGTACGCGAGCATCATCGAAATCTGGCTCATCGCCCGCCCGCCGCTTTGTTCATGCCACTGGTTGAACACGTCCTGCACAATCGCCAGATCACGCTGGCTGGTCGGCACCTTGTCGACGATCTTCTGCGCATTCAGCGCCGCGACCACGTCGTAGCTCGGCACGAATGTGTCCTTGCCGACCATGCGCAAAAAGCGTGGTGCCGACAGCCCGCCGAGTTGATGGCCGTGCTTTTTCAGGTAGGTCCACAAACCGACGATATCGGTCACCGGCCAGTCAGCAATCAGCGCGCCGAAACTGCCTTTGTCCTTCTCGACATCGAGAATGAACTGCGCATTGCGCGGCACACTCTTGAGCTTGCCAAGATGACGGATGATCCGTGCGTCCTGCATCAGGCGTTCGAGATGCTCGGCACTCATCAGCACGACTTTTTCCGGATCGAACTTGAAGAACACTTCTTCGAAGGCCGGCCACTTGGCGTCGACCAGACTGTGCTTGAGGCCGGCACGAAACACGCGCAGGGCCATGGTCGAGAGGTAGCGGTCGTCGCTGATCTTGCGCAGTTGTGCCGGAGTCTTGGGAACGGGCAGATGGGCTTCCAGTTCAGCTGCCGAACCGAAGCGGTTCAGACAGTATTCGTGCAGCCACTTGTAATCGCGCATGCCCTCTCCTATCGAATGAAACAAAAAACCAATGTGGGGCCCTTGTGGCGAGGAGATTTATCCCCGTTGGGCTGCGCAGCAGCCCCAGACTATTCTGGGAGCGCTTCGCGCTCCAACGGGGGATAAATCCCCTCGCCACAAAAGCGCGGCCACATAAAAATGGGTTTTACAGATTGACGATGTTGACGAAGCGCGAAGCCGCGGTCTCGTCGATCTTCAGGCTGGTGAAGTCGAACAGGTTACGGTCGGCCAGTTGCGACGGGATGACGTTCTGCAGACTGCGGAAGATGCTTTCAGTTCGACCCGGGGTCTTGCGCTCCCAGTCCTGGAGCATGTCCTTGACCACCTGACGCTGCAGGTTTTCCTGCGAACCGCAGAGGTTGCACGGGATGATCGGGAATTCCTTGAGGTCCGAATACGCCTGGATGTCTTTCTCGTTGCAGTACGCCAGCGGACGGATCACCACGTTGCGGCCGTCATCGGCGCGCAGCTTCGGCGGCATCGCTTTCAGGCTGCCGTTGAAGAACATGTTGAGGAAGAACGTCTCGACGATGTCGTCACGGTGATGACCGAGGGCCATCTTGGTCGCGCCGATTTCGTCGGCGAAGGTGTACAACGTGCCGCGACGCAGGCGCGAGCACAGCGAGCAGGTGGTCTTGCCTTCCGGAATCAATTCCTTGACCACCGAGTAGGTGTCTTTCTCGACGATGTGGTACTCGACGCCCAGCTCTTTCAGATAGGCCGGCAGCACGTGCTCGGGGAAGCCCGGCTGCTTCTGGTCCATGTTCACCGCGACGATCTCGAACTTGATCGGTGCAACCTTCTGCAGGTGCAGCAGCACGTCGAGCATGGTGTAGCTGTCCTTGCCCCCGGACAGGCAGACCATGACCTTGTCGCCGTCTTCGATCATGTTGAAATCGGCGACCGCTTCGCCGGCCAGGCGGCGCAGGCGCTTTTGCAGTTTGTTCTGGTTGACCGTAAGAGTGCCCATGACGCGAAATCCGTGAGGTGTGACGAAAGGCCGGCATTTTACGCAAAAACCCCGAATGCGCGAAGCACCTGTGGCGAGGGGATTTATCCCCGTTGGGTTGCGAAGCAGCCCCAAAACCTGAGAACTCGTATTGCCTGACACTGCGCGGTGAATGGTTTGGCGACTGCTGCGCAGCCGAACGGGGATAAATCCCCTCGCCACAAAAGTATTTCAAGCATCAAAAATGCCTTACCGGCAAGACCCCAAGGCGATTAAGCCCCGTGTTTACAGCGCGATTTGCTCTAAGCCCCTAATACCTGTGCGGGTAAGTCCTTTCTATACTGCGACATAAGGTCGCACACATCTGAAGACCTGTATTTGCTCGGCCACCTTGGCCCGTAGGCGCTCCGTTGGGGGGCGATGGCAATAACAAGAGGAGTGACTGGCATGATCCATCACGTAGTGGGACTTTTTACCCACCCCGATCAGGAATGGAAGGAAATCCGTGGCGACCAAGAGGAAAGCATCAGCCACATGTACCTGACGCACACGCTGATTCTGGCGGCGATCCCCGCTGTCTCGGCGTTCATTGGGACCACGCAGGTCGGCTGGGTGATCGGTAGTCGCTCGCCAGTGATGCTCACTGTTGAAAGCGCCGTCTGGATGACCGTCATGTCCTACCTGGCGATGCTCGGCGGCGTCGCGGTGATGGGCGCTTTCGTGCACTGGATGGCGCGCACTTATGACGCCAACCCAAGCCTGGCGCGCTGCGTCGCGTTCGCTACCTACACCGCGACACCATTGTTCGTCGGTGGGCTGGCGGCGCTGTATCCACATATGTGGCTGGGGATGATCGTCGGCACGGCGGCCATCTGTTACACGGTTTATCTGCTGTACGTGGGGCTGCCGACGTTCATGAACATTCCATCGGACGAAGGTTTTCTGTTTTCCAGCTCGGTGCTGGCGGTGGGTCTGGTGGTGCTGGTCGCCATCATGGCGTTTACCGTGATTGTCTGGGGCCTGGGCGTAGGCCCTGTGTATACGAACTGACCGGCCGAGAAAAACCACATCTGCCCATTCAGGCCGCCGCAAGGCGGCCTTCTCGTTTTCCGGATGACCATTCGGCAGCTCGACGATTCGCAAGTCCGGGGCGTTGCGGCATACTCATGGTCTCTGGAGATCCATCAAGCATGCCCGAGCAACTCAATACCCGCGTCGAAGACTGTTACCAACTCGCTGAAGCCTTTTTCAAACGTTCCTTCCCACGTCCTGTCGTCAGCCTCAAGCTGCGCGGGCAAAAAGCCGGTGTCGCGCATTTGCACGAGAACCTGCTGCGCTTCAATCCGCAGCTGTACCGGGAAAACACCGAGCATTTCCTCAAGCAGACCGTGGCCCACGAAGTCGCGCACCTGATCGCCCATCAATTGTTCGGCGAGCGCATTCAGCCGCATGGCGAAGAATGGCAATTGATCATGCGCGGGGTGTACGAACTGCCGCCGGATCGCTGCCACACCTACGCAATCAAGCGCCGCAGCGTGACGCGCTATATCTACAAATGCCCGTGCGCGGACAGTGATTTTCCCTTTTCGGCGCAGCGCCATGGACTGGTGCGGCAGGGACGGCGGTATTTGTGTCGTAGTTGCCGCAATACCTTGGTCTTTAGTGGTGAGATGCGGGTGGAATAAAGATCAAAAGATCGCAGCCTTCGGCAGCTCCTACATGAGATTGCATACCCCTGTAGGAGCTGCCGAAGGCTGCGATCTTTTGCATCTACCCCACCACTTTTGCCGCACGCAATTCAGCAACCCGCTCAACACTAAATCCTAACTCTGCCAACACCTCATCCGTATGCTGCCCCAACACCGCCCCGACATGCCGTGGCGCCGGTAACTCCTCGGAAAATTTCAACGGACACGCCATCTGCGCCTGCGTCGTGCCATCCCCGCGCGGCACTTGCGTCACCAGTTCACGCGCCTGCAATTGCGGATGGCGCACGGCCTCACTCAAATTCAACACCGGCTCGACACACGCATCGATCCCGGCAAACATCTCGCACAGTTCAGCAAAGTCATGCCGTTCAAACTCGATCTTCAACGCCTCCTTCAGCGCCCGCTGTTGCTCAGGTTTCGGCGACAACCCTTGCGCCGCCAATTCCGGCCGACCGAGCGTGGCACACAGCTGTTGCATGAACGCCGGCTCCAGGCTGCCGACAGACATCCAGCGGCCATCCCGCGAACGGTAATAATCGTAGAAGCTGCCGCCATTGAGCATCTGGTCTTCCCAGCCAGGCTCCGCGCCGCAGGCCAGATAGCCGGCGCCGGCCATGGCATTCAGGCTGAACGCGCAGTCGGTCATGCTCACGTCCAGATGCGTGCCCTGCCCGGTTTGCTGACGGGCAATCACTGCCGCGAGCAAGCCGATCACGCCGTGCAACGAACCACCGGCAACATCCGCCACCTGCATGCCCAAAGGCAACGGCCCACTGTCGGCGCGGCCGGTGTAACTGGAGAGGCCCGCCAGCGCCAGATAGTTGATGTCATGCCCGGCGCGATCCTTGTACGGGCCGGTCTGCCCATAGCCGGTGATCGACACGTAAATCAGCTTCGGGTTGATCGCCTTCAGCGCCTCATACCCCAGGCCCAATCGCTCCATTACCCCGGGGCGAAACTGTTCCAGGACGATGTCGTAATCAGCGAGCAACTGCTTGACCACTGCCAGCGCCTCGGGCTGTTTCAGGTCCAGCGCCAGGCTGCGCTTGTTGCGATTGAGGTAGGCGTGACTGGCCGATATCCCGCCATCGTGCGGCGGCAACACGCGCAACAAATCCATGCGCGTCGGCGATTCGATACGCAGCACCTCGGCGCCCATGTCCGCCAGCAACAGCGACGCGAACGGCCCCGGTAGCAACGTGGAAAAATCGAGGATCTTCAGTGAGGCCAGCGGCGCAGACATGGGCGAACTCCTTGGGCGATGCACTCAGCCTAGGCAGCCATTGCCGATGCAGCAATCACCGGATATGTCAGCGGGTGTGACCGTTACGCTCAAATCGCAGGCAATAAAAAACCCTGTGGTGAGGGGATTTATCCCCGTTGGACTGCGCAGCAGGCCCCTTCTCTTATCTTCAGAAGGGGCCGCTTCGCGACCCAACGGGGATAAATCCCCTCGCCACAAGGGCTTTTTTACTTACTTGACGCTGCTCGGGGTTGGGCCTTCAGCCACACCCAGGTCATCTTCCGGACGGGTATCAGCGATACCACGACCGCCCGAGGCCAGCTCGGCTTGCAGCGTGTCGGTGTCCAGCTCTTTCACCCACTTGGCAACCACGATGGTCGCAACGGCGTTGCCCACCAGGTTGGTCAGTGCGCGCGCTTCGGACATGAAGCGGTCGATACCGAGGATCAGCGCCAGACCGGCCACCGGCAGGTGACCTACCGCCGACAGGGTCGCTGCCAGCACAATGAAGCCCGAACCGGTGACACCGGCTGCGCCTTTGGAGGACAGCAGCAACACCACCAGCAGCGTGATCTGGTGAGTGATGTCCATGTGCGTGTCAGTTGCCTGAGCAATGAACACGGCGGCCATGGTCAGGTAGATCGCGGTACCGTCGAGGTTGAACGAGTAACCGGTCGGGATCACCAGACCCACTACCGATTTCTTCGCACCCAGACGCTCCATCTTGATCAGCATGCGTGGCAGAACCGATTCCGACGAC
Organism: Pseudomonas helmanticensis; assembly: GCF_900182985.1. Lineage (NCBI taxonomy): Bacteria > Pseudomonadati > Pseudomonadota > Gammaproteobacteria > Pseudomonadales > Pseudomonadaceae > Pseudomonas > Pseudomonas helmanticensis. The sequence continues at coordinate 816,657 of NZ_FXUY01000002.1, forward strand.
GAGGTGCCGAGGACGATCAGCAGTTCTTCACGGATGTAACGGATCATCTTCAGCACGCTGAAACCGTGCATGCGCGCAATACCGCCAAGCACGATCAGCACGAACAACAGGCACGTGATGTAGAAGCAGATCATCAGTTGACCCAGCTGCACCAGCGAGCCGACACCGTAGGCACCGATGGTGAAGGCCATGGCACCGAAGGCACCGATTGGCGCGAGCTTCATGATCATGTTGATGATGTTGAACATCACGTGGGCGAAGCGATCGATGAAGTCGAGGATCGGCTTGCCGTAAGCACCCAGGCGATGCAGGGCGAAACCGAAGATCACCGAGAACATCAGCACTTGCAGGATGTCACCGGTGGCGAACGCGCCGACGATGGTGGTCGGGATCACGTTGAGCAGGAAACCGACCACGCTTTGGTCAGCACCAGCCGCTACATAAGAAGCGACTTTCGAAGCGTCAAGGGTGGCGACGTCGATGTGCATGCCGGCGCCCGGTTGCACAACGTTGACCACAACCAGACCGACCAGCAGCGCGATGGTCGAAACGATTTCGAAATACAGGAGTGCGTAGCCGCCGGTCTTGCCGACCGACTTCATGCTTTGCATGCCGGCGATGCCGCTGACCACGGTGCAGAAAATGATCGGGGCGATGATCATTTTGATCAGTTTGATGAACCCGTCACCCAGCGGCTTTACGGCCACACCGAACTGCGGGTAGTAGTGACCGAGCGCGATACCGATAACGATTGCGACGATCACCTGTAAATACAGGGATTTGTACAGTGGCTGACGAGTCGTCATTGCAAGTTTCCTCAAGAGTCCCGCGTAGCAACATCCATCTGTTGGCCGCGAAACCTGAATTGCGAACCCTCCTGCACTGGAGGGATTTGTTGTTGGAGCGGCGCTGTCCGGACAGGATCAACGCACGCTTCTGTCGCTCATATCGCAAACGCCGTGCCACTTTGGTGCATTTCGCTGCAAGCCTTTTGATATCAGGGGCTGCAGGTTCTTTTCCGTCACCCACTGGTGACTTGAGTGTGGCGGATTTCCGCCAAGTTGCTTGATCTCGTCCTACAATTTGGCGGAAATCCGCCTTGTTGCGCCCTGTCACCCCCGGCTACCATCCAGCGCCTGAGGAAGGATCTGCCGCTTATGCGCGAACGCACCATTGCCAGTCATTTCGCCCGTGCTGCCCTCGGTGGCGCGCGGCGCCTGCAGTTCGACTACTCGGAGTTGCTGCTGCAACTGGGCATCAGCCCGGAGTTGCTTGACGAGCCGCGTGCGCGCCTCGCTCCGGAACAATTCACCCGCTTGATCCAGGGCCTGTGGCTGGCGCTGGACGACGAGTATCTGGGTTTCGGCAATGCACCGAGTAAACCCGGCAGCTTCGCGATGATGTGCCACGCCTCGATTCACTGCCGCAATCTGGAGAAGGCACTGCAACGCGGTTTATTGTTTTATAGCCTATTCCCCGCAGCCCCGCGCCTGACCCTGAGCCGCGAAGACGAATGGGTGCGTTTGAGTCTCGACGATTCGCCATTGTGGGATCCGGATCACTTTTTGACGGAAAGCCTGCTGGTGATCTGGCATCGCCTCGGCAGTTGGCTGATCGGCCAGCGGATTCGCCTCGAACAGGCGACATTCAGTTACCCGCGCCCGGAGCATGGCGCCGAGTACGATCTGCTGTTCCCCTGCCCGACGACCTTCGGCACCGAGCAGAGCAGCCTGCTGTTTCACAGTCGTTACCTGCATATGCCGTTGTTGCAGGATGAACGCACGCTCAAGCATTTCCTCGAACGCTCTCCCGCCGACCTGCTTTCTCGCCCGGACGACGGCGACAGCCTGAGCAGTCGCCTGCGCCGTTTGCTCAGCCGCGACAGTGCGCGCTGGCCGGATCTGGAAGCGGTCGCGGCGCATATGCACATCAGCCCGCAGACGCTGCGCCGGCATTTGCGCGAGGAAGGCACGAGTTTTCAGGAGTTGAAGGATCAGCTGCGGCGGGATATCGCCATCTACCATCTGGGGCGGGCGGATCTGTCGTTGCAACAGATTGCCGAGCAGTTGGGATTCTCTGAACCGTCGGCGTTTCACCGGGCGTTCAAGAAGTGGACGGGGCTGACGCCGGGGGCTTATCGGGCGCAGGAGCAGTGAGGCATTTTTGAAGCTTGCGGTGCTCTCTTTGACGCCATCGCGAGCAGGCTCACTCCTACATTTGAAATGCGTTCCCCCTGTAGGAGTGAGCCTGCTCGCGATAGGGCCAGAAAGGCCAACACCTAAACCGCAGGAAAATGAATCCGGAACGCCGCCCCGCCCATCGGTGAATCCCCCAGCGCCAGTTTGGCGCTGTAACTTTCGATGATGTCCTTGACTACCGCCAACCCGATCCCCTGTCCCGGATGCTGGGCATCCAGCCGTTCGCCGCGCTCCAGAATCCGCGCGCGCTGATCCGGCGGCACGCCTGGGCCGTCGTCTTCGATGCACAGCTCAATCCCGGCCAGAGATTCACGCACGCTGATGCGCACTTCACCCAGACACAGGCGATAGGCGTTTTCCAGCAGGTTGCCCATCATCTCCAGCAAGGCGCCCTGCTCGATCGGCACATAGCAATGCTCGGGCAGATCAAACGCCACGCGCACACGTTTGTCGCGGTAGACCTTGTCCAGCGTGTCACAGAGGCTTTTCAGCACCGGTTGCAAACGCACCTGATGGCGCACCAGACCACTTTTACGCAAGCTGGCGCGTTGCAGTTGATAGCTGATCTGCTGGCTCATGCGCTCGATCTGACTTTGCAGCACCCACGCCTGATCGCGGTCTTCGGGGCGCTGGGCCATGTCTTCACTGACGCCTTGCAACACCGCCAACGGGGTTTTCAGGCTGTGCGCCAGATCATCGAGCGAGTCGCGATAACGGCTGCGCTGCTGGCGTTCGCTAAGCAGCAAACGGTTGAGCGAGCCGGTCAGGCGCAGCAGTTCACGCGGGTGTTGTTCGGTGAGGCTTTCGCGGGTGCCACCTTCGATTTCGTCGAGTTCCTGACTGAGTTGGCGCAAGGCCTTGAGGCCCCAGGTCAGGCCGATCCACAACAGCGCCAGCAACACCAGCAAAGCTGCGCCAAACCCGAGGTAGAGGTTTTCGCGCAGGCCTTCGAGGGTGGTTTCGTACTCGCGCACCGGTTGCAGGGCGACGATGCTGAATGCCGCGCTTTTGCCGCCAAGCAGTTTGACTTCAACGTCGTAAACGAAGAATTCTTGACCGTTGACCTCGCGGATCCGCGCGAACTCGTTGCCGAGGCCGTCGTAGCGCGGTTTGTAATTGATCTGCTCTTCCTGGGTGGCTTTCGAGCGCCAGACCAGATGCCCTTCACGGTCGTAGATGTAGCCGAGCAGGCGAAAGTCAGTGAGGTTGAAACGCTCATCCGGCAACTGATTGGGCATCACCAGCCGGCCGTTTTCTATACGTGCGGCAGAGATCAGCGTGGTGACGTCCGAGGCCAGCCGCTGTTCGATCGAGTCCTGCAACGCGAGGCTGAACGCGCCCTGCATCGCCGGGAGCAAGGCGAGCATGAACAACACCGCCAACGTGGTGGCGGCGAGCATCAGCCGAACGCGTAGCGAACGAATCAAGTGCAGCGCTCATTGAACAGATAACCGAGACCGCGCACGGTGTCGATCGGTTTGAACCCGGCCGGACCTTCGAGCTTGCGGCGCAGACGCCCGACCAACACTTCGATGACGTTTGGATCGCGCTCGTCGTCGTCCGGGTAGAGCTGCTCCATCAAGCGATCCTTGGGCACCACTTGCTGGTGGTGACGCATGAGGTATTCGAGGATGCGGTATTCGTAGGCGGTCAGCGCCAGCGGTTGCTCGTCGAGCGTCGCCTGTTTGCGATTGAGGTCGAGCAGCAGCGGGCCGGCGACGATGGTCGACTGGGTGAAACCGCTGGAGCGGCGCAGCAAGGCATTCAGGCGCGCGTCGAGTTCTTCGAACTGGAACGGCTTGACCACATAATCATCGGCACCGGCGGCGAGGCCTTCGACCTTGTCCTGCCAGTTGCCGCGCGCGGTGAGGATCAGGATCGGGAAGGTCTTGCCGCCCGAGCGCAGTTGGCGAATCAGGTCGAGGCCGCCCATGCCCGGCAAGCCAAGATCGATCACCGCCAGGTCAAAGTTGAACTGCCCGGTCTGGTACAGCGCTTCTTCGGCATTGGCCACGGACTCGACCACGTGACCGCTTTCCGTCAGGCGGGTTTGCAGGTGATGGCGCAACAGCGCTTCATCTTCGACGACCAACAGTTTCATAACACTCTCCCGGGTAAATCAGCATCTCCAAAAACACACCTGTGGGAGCGGGCTTGCTCGCGAAAGCGGTGGATCAGTCAATGTAGATATTGACTGATCCGGCGCCTTCGCGAGCAAGCCCGCTCCCACAATGATTTCGCTGTCGCTCCTTAGAAATAGTAGTTGGCCGACAGGTAAGTCTGCGCGCTGCTGGTCAAATCCAGCGAGCCTTGTTTGCTGCCGCCGCTCTCTTTCATCTCGGTGCTGGCATTGCTCATCAGGTAACGGTAACCGAGTTCGACCGAAGTGCTCTGCGAGACTTGCTGCAACACACCGAACTGGCCGCCGACGGAGTAACCGATATCGCTGTCGCGGCTGTAGCCTGGCGAATCCTGCGTCAGCTTGGTCAAACCGGCCGTGGCGCCACCGAACAGCTTGGTGCTGCCGCCCACCGGATAGAACAGATCGTAGCTGCCCAGCAGGTTTTCCTGGCGCAGTTTAATGCCATTGTGCGAGCCCGACACATTATCGTAGGTGGCGTAGTAGCGACCCTGGCTGTTTTGCTGACCGAGGCGTACGCCGTAGGTGTTGTTGCCGTCGATGGCGCCTGTGGCATTCGGGTGACCGAGGTTGTCATTCAGTGCGCGGGACTTATCGATCTTGTCGCTGGTCTGGCCGAACGTCAGGCCGGCGAAATTGGTTGTGTCGTCGGCGTTGGCCGCGATGCTGGAGCCTAACAAGGTAAATGCCAGCAGCAGTTTGTTAAAACGAGTCATGAGTATTTCCTCTTTCACAGTGCTGTTTGGGTATGGCGCAAGGTTACTGACCTGCCCCTGTACCTCCCCTGAACGCTCTCTGAACCTGACCTGAATCAAATCGACTAGGCTGTTTTGACCACTTTTCGATAAGGACACCCGACCATGCGCCTGTTCCTCGCCCTCACGTTGCTGGCGATCAGCAGCCTCACCCAGGCTGCGATCAAGACTGAAGAAATCCCCTACCAGAGTGCCGACGGTACGAATCTGATCGGTTACTACGCCTATGACGACGCCATAAAAGGCGCGCGCCCCGGCGTGGTCGTGGTGCACGAATGGTGGGGCCTGAACGATTACGCCAAGCGCCGCGCGCGCGATCTCGCCGGGCTCGGCTACAGCGCGCTGGCAATCGATATGTACGGCGAAGGCAAGAACACCGAACACCCGAAAGATGCGATGGCGTTCATGCAGGCGGCGACGGCGGACGCGGCAGCCTCCAGCAAACGGTTTGACGCCGGGCTGAATTTGCTGAAGAAACAGCCACAGACCGACGTCAATAAAATCGCCGCTATCGGTTACTGCTTTGGCGGTGGCGTGGTGTTGAATGCAGCGCGTCAGGGTGAGCCGCTGGCCGGCGTGGTGAGTTTCCACGGTGCGCTGGCGACCAATACCCCGGCGACGCCTGGCAGCGTCAAGGCGAAAGTTCTGGTCGAGCATGGCGCGCTGGACAGCATGGTCACCCCGGCCAACGTCAGCGCATTCAAAGCGGAGATGGACAAGGCTGGCGCTGACTACACATTCGTCAGCCTCGATGGCGCCAAGCACGGGTTTACCAATCCGGACGCCGATCGCCTGAGCCATGGCGACCACGGCGGCCCAGACATCGGTTACAACAAGGCGGCCGATGAAAAATCCTGGGCGGACATGAAAGCGTTCTTCCAGAAAATCTTCAGCTAATCAGCGACACCGCGGCGCGGCCATCGCGAGCAGGCTCACTCCTACAGGGGAACGCATTTCAATTGTAGGAGTGAGCCTGCTCGCGATAGCTTCACCGCCAATCTCGACCTCGGCTCGACTAAACGGCAAAATGCCCGCCATGAATCTCACCCCCGCCCTGCCCGCCTGCTGCACCGCGCTCGACAGCCACTGGCCGTTGCCGACGGTGTTGCCTGATACCGTGCTGCTCAGCACCTACTTCGATCCGGCTCAATTGCTGGGCGATGACTTTCGCCGTAGCGCCATCGAGCCGCCGCCGAGCATTCAACGTTCGGTGGCCAAGCGACAGGCCGAGTTTCTCGCCGGACGTATCTGCGCCCGTGCAGCATTGCAACAACTGGAAGGTTCGAGCGTGGTGCCGGCGATCGGTGAAGATCGCGCGCCGGTCTGGCCATCGCACATCTGCGGCTCGATCACCCACAGCTCCGGGCGTGCGGCGGCGATTGTCGCAAACAAACAGCATTGGCGCGGTTTGGGTATGGACCTGGAGAATATTCTCGGCAGCGAGCGCGCCGAGCGTCTGGCCGGGGAAATTCTCACCCCGGCAGAAATGCAGCGCATGGCTGCCGGCTCGCCGGAGCAACTCGCACTTTGCGTGACGCTGACGTTTTCGGTGAAAGAGAGCTTGTTCAAGGCGCTGTACCCGATTGTGCAGCAGCGCTTTTATTTCGAGCATGCTGAAGTGCTGGAGTGGACTGAGGCGGGTGAGGTTCGGTTGCGGCTGCTGACGGATTTGTCTGCGCAGTGGTGCAGCGGGACGGAGCTGGATGCGCAGTTTGGGGTGCGGGATGGGCAGTTGTTGAGTTTGGTCAGCATTAAAGCCTGAGGATTTGTAGGGTGGCCGCTGACCCCATCGCGAGCAGGCTCACTCCTACAGGGGAACGCATTCCAAATGCAGGAGTGAGCCTGCTCGCGAAGAGGCCAGCAAAACCACCACACCTCTCAACGGCGCTCCTGATTCCGCGGCCAACTCAAACTAAAACACGCCCCCCCCAAACTCTTGCTCTTGCCAATGATCGCCCGGCCGTCATGCCAGTGAATGATCCGCCGCACAATCGACAACCCCAGACCATGCCCGCCCGACGCTCGAGTGCGGCTGTCATCCAGACGCAGAAACGGCGTAAAGATCCGTTCCCACGCCACCTCAGGCACACCCGGGCCGTCATCTTCAACATCGACCCGGCAGCGCAACTGCCCGACCTGATAACTCACCGTCACGTTCGAGCGCGCATGACGCATCGCGTTGCTCACCAGGTTCTGCAACGCCCGGTGCAGATAACGCGGCTCGGCTTCGACCCAGGCATCGTCGTTATCCGCGGCAGACAAACACAAACCGCGCTGCACCGTGACCTCGGCGCGCAACGGCGCCAGCTCTTCGATCACCTGATTGACCAGCGCATCCAGATCAATCCGCTGGAACGTCAGCGCCGGCGAGCCCTGCTCCAGTCGCGCATAGGTGAGCATTTCGTCGACCAGTTTATCGAGGTCTTCGATGTCGTGATCCATGCCCTCGCGGTACTTCTCCAGCGCTTGCGGGGTGGTCGCCGAGCCGATCATCTCCAGGCCGAAACGCAGACGCGCCACCGGTGTGCGCAATTCATGGGACACCGCGCGCACCAGTTCACGCTGGATCGCCAGCAACTGCTGCAAGTGTTCGGCCATGCCATTGAACGCCGAGGCCAGACGCCCGACCGAGTCGGCACCGCGCGCCGGCACACGGGTTTCCAGACTGCCTTTGGCGATCCGCGTGGCCGCCGCTTCGAGGCCGCGCAAACGTCGCTCGAGCTGGCGCACCAACAGATAAACGATCAGGCCGATCAAGCTCAGCCCCAGCGCAGCAATCAGCACCAGCCATTCCGGCGGGTACGGATTCATCTGGTACAGCGGGCCGATCTCAAGCACCCACGGCGTGCCGACCATGCCGGCAAACACGCGGATCGAGTCGCCGCCCTTGCCCAACGCCATCACCGTGTCGCCTTCTGCCACGCGACGGCTCTGGTCTTCGTCCATGTCGGCATCGTTCACCGTGACCAGCCGCAGGTCAAAACCAAAGCCTTTTTCTTCCTTTATCTGCGCAAGACGTTTCGGCTGTTCGCCGACCGGCACGCGCACCAGTTCATCGGCCAGCAGATAAATAGTCGCGCGGGCCAACTGCTCACTGATCTGCTGCACCTCGCCCGTGAGCACAAGTTGTTCCTTGTCGCTGACCATTCGATAGACCTTGGCCGCGTGCGGCCCGGTCTGCTCGACCAGCGCCTGACCACGCTGCACGCGGGTGCGCTGGGACAGATCAAGATCGGTCTCGGAAATTTTCTTCAGCGCCAGCGGAATCCCCAGCAGACGTTCCCACACCAGCAGCGCCCGATGGCGCTCGGTCTCGTTCATCGGTTGCAGGTTGCCCGCCATCAGCGAAAACGTGCCGTGGGCCAAGCGCTCGCGGTATTGCTCGCTGCGCACCTGATTGAGCAGGTTCAACGCCAGGACGCCGAGCACCGCCACCAGAATCAGCGCTGCGCACATGCCGCCGTAGATGCGCAGGAAGATCGAATTCACAGCGACAGGTCTACGCAGGCTTCAGGGACGAACAGATAACCTTTGCTGCGAATGGTCTTGATCAGGCGCGGATGATCGGGGTCGTCACCGATTTTCGGGCGGATCCGCGAGATGCGTACATCGATCGAGCGGTCCTGGCCGTCGTAGCCAATGCCGCGCAGGGCGGTGAAGATTTCTTCGCGCGAGAGAATCCGCCCGGCGTTGGACACCAGCAGCCAGAGCAGGTCGAATTCAGCGCTGGTCAACTCGATGCCGGTGTCGCTCAGCCAGGCTTCGCGCAAGGCGTTGTCGACCACCAACGGGCCGAATTGCAACCGGCGGGATTTTTCCGCGACTGGCTCGGCGCTGTCACTGCGGCGCAGCAACGCCTGAATTCGCGCCAGCAGCAATCGTGGACGCACCGGTTTGCAGACGTAATCGTCGGCGCCGAGGTCGAGGCCCTGAATCTGGTCGGCATCGTCGGTGCGCGCGGTGAGCATCAGGATCGGCCCGTCGAATTGATTGCGCACCTTGCGGCAAATGCTCAGGCCATCCTCACCGGGCAACATCAGGTCGAGGACCACCAGATCCGGTTGTTCCTTGATGATGCGTGCCGCCGCCAGCGCGCCGTTGCCTTCAATGTCGACGCGCAGTCCATTGGCTTGCAGGTAGTCGCGCGTGAGTTCGGCCAGTCGCTGGTCATCCTCGACGATCAAAACCTGAAAGGCTTGTTGCTCCACCGGTGACCTCTGCTTGCTGTTTTTATTAATAGAAGAAGGCGCTTGCCCGAATACACACGATCCCCTTTAGGAGCTGACGAGTGAAACGAGGCTGCGATCTTGTGATTTTGTTTTTTCAAGATCAAAAGATCGCAGCCTTCGGCAGCTCCTACAGGGATCCTCCCGTCTTTTTGTCATGTTTCGGGAGGATAAGAATGCGTTCACATGGCCCGATTGTATAAACGGCGTACAGCCAGAACACAAGTCGGTAAATGCGTTCGGACACGGCGGTTTTTTGTGGTAGGGTTCGCGCCCTTAAAAATCCGCTGAAGCGTTTTTCCCGGTGAGAAATCGGTGACAAACGGTCTAGCTCAGCAGGTTCGCGGCCTACACGAGAATTCGACCTTTCTTACACAATTTACGCACAGGTTTATCCACAGGTAGTACGTTGCAACACCCCTCAAAACGCATTATCTTGTAGCACGGCGCAAAAAAAACCCTACATATAGGGTTTTCGACTCAAACGCCCAACCACATTTCAGACCTGAAACTCAAGCGATTTATTGCCGGTTTCCGGTTGAACCAAGCAAGTTTTCTGAAGCCCAAACCGCACTTGCGGATGGCACCGTTTTTTAGCTCGGAAACGACCGAAACGGTACGGGTGTTGCAGTCATTACTGTCACCCGGGAAGGAACCAGGCTCGAGCCTTGGCTCGCAGCCAAAAACTTCGGCAGGGACGCGGCGTCATTAGCCTTTTTCCTACTGGTCCGAAGTTGTTATGCCCGACGCCCGTCGGTTGTAGTGCTTCTGGCCAGAACGGTGGGCACCATGATGGTGCCCAAACAAACATAGAGAATGTGGAGATCACCCCCCATGCAAACCGACACAACTCGCGAGAACCCGCAGGGAACCTTGCCGCAGGCCGCCGATTCGACTTCGGATCTGGCAGCCACCGCGCCTGGTCAACTGCGCGTGATCAAGCGTAATGGCACTGTCGTTCCTTACACCGATGACAAGATCACCGTCGCTATCACCAAAGCGTTTCTCGCAGTTGAGGGCGGCACTGCTGCCGCTTCGTCGCGAATCCACGACACTGTTGCGCGCCTGACCGAACAAGTCACCGCGACCTTCAAGCGTCGCATGCCATCGGGCGGCACCATCCACATCGAAGAAATCCAGGACCAGGTTGAACTGGCCCTGATGCGTGCCGGCGAGCAGAAAGTGGCGCGCGACTACGTGATCTATCGTGACGGTCGTTCGAAAGAACGCGCTGCCCACGCCCCGGCGGAAGAAGCGGTCAACGCTCACCCGTCGATCCGCATCACCCGCGCTGATGGCAGCCTGGCGCCGCTGGACATGGGCCGCCTGAACACCATCGTCACCGAAGCGTGCGAAGGCCTGGCCGAAGTCGACGGCGACCTGATCCAACGCGAAACCCTGAAAAACCTCTACGACGGCGTAGCGCTGACCGACGTCAACACCGCTCTGGTGATGACCGCCCGTACGCTGGTCGAGCGCGAGCCGAACTACTCGTTCGTGACCGCCCGCCTGCTGATGGACACCCTGCGTGCCGAAGGCCTGGGCTTCCTCGGTGTGGCCGAAAGCGCCACTCACCACGAAATGGTCGACCTGTACGCCAAGGCGCTGCCGGCCTACATCGCCAAAGGTATCGAGTTCGAACTGCTGAACCCTGTGCTGGCCTCCTTCGACCTGGAAAAACTGGGCAAGGCGATCAACCACGAGCGCGATCAGCAATTCACCTACCTGGGCCTGCAGACCCTGTACGACCGTTACTTCATCCACAAGGATGGCGTGCGTTTCGAACTGCCGCAGATCTTCTTCATGCGCGTGGCCATGGGCCTGGCGATCGAAGAGAAGAACAAAGAAGACCGTGCGATCGAGTTCTACAACCTGCTGTCGTCCTTCGACTACATGTCGTCGACGCCAACACTGTTCAACGCCGGTACTCTGCGTCCACAGCTGTCGAGCTGCTACCTGACCACCGTGCCGGATGACCTGTCGGGCATCTACCACGCGATCCACGACAACGCCATGTTGTCGAAATTCGCTGGTGGCCTGGGCAACGACTGGACGCCGGTGCGTGCACTGGGTTCGTACATCAAGGGCACCAACGGCAAGTCGCAAGGCGTGGTTCCGTTCCTGAAAGTGGTGAACGACACCGCGGTAGCCGTTAACCAGGGTGGCAAGCGCAAAGGCGCTGTCTGTGCTTACCTGGAAACCTGGCACATGGACATCGAAGAGTTCATCGAGCTGCGCAAGAACACCGGTGATGATCGTCGTCGTACCCACGACATGAACACCGCCAACTGGATCCCTGACCTGTTCATGAAGCGTGTCTTCGATGACGGCAAGTGGACCCTGTTCTCGCCATCCGAAGTTCCGGACCTGCACGACCTGACCGGTAAAGCCTTCGAAGAGCGCTACGAGTACTACGAAGCCCTGACCGAATACCCGGGCAAGGTCAAACTGTTCAAGACCATCCAGGCCAAAGACCTGTGGCGCAAAATGCTCTCCATGCTGTTTGAAACCGGCCACCCTTGGCTGACTTTCAAAGACCCGTGCAACCTGCGCAGCCCGCAGCAGCACGTCGGCGTGGTTCACAGCTCGAACCTGTGCACCGAAATCACCTTGAACACCAACAAGGACGAGATCGCCGTTTGCAACCTGGGCTCGATCAACTTGCCGAACCACATCGTCAACGGCAAGCTGGACACCGCCAAGCTGGAACGCACCGTGAACACCGCAGTACGCATGCTCGATAACGTTATCGACATCAACTACTACTCGGTGCCACAAGCGAAGAACTCCAACTTCAAGCACCGTCCGGTCGGTCTGGGCATCATGGGCTTCCAGGACGCGCTGTACCTGCAGCACATCCCTTACGGTTCCGACGCTGCCGTCGAGTTCGCCGACAAGTCGATGGAAGCGGTCAGCTACTACGCGATCCAGGCTTCCTGCGACCTGGCTGATGAGCGCGGTGCCTACGAGACGTTCCAGGGCTCGCTGTGGTCCAAAGGCATCCTGCCGCTGGATTCGCAACAGATCCTGATCGAGCAGCGTGGCCAGAAGTACATCGATGTCGACCTGAACGAATCCCTCGACTGGGCACCGGTTCGCGCCCGTGTACAGAAAGGCATTCGTAACTCGAACATCATGGCCATCGCACCGACCGCGACCATCGCCAACATCACTGGCGTATCGCAGTCGATCGAACCGACTTATCAGAACCTGTATGTGAAATCGAACCTGTCGGGCGAATTCACCGTGATCAACCCGTACCTGGTTCGCGACCTCAAGGCTCGCGGCCTGTGGGACTCGGTCATGATCAACGACCTGAAGTACTACGACGGTTCGGTTCAGCAGATCGAGCGCATCCCGCAAGAACTCAAAGAGCTCTACGCGACCGCGTTCGAAGTGGACACCAAGTGGATCGTTGACGCGGCCAGCCGTCGTCAGAAGTGGATCGACCAGGCCCAATCGCTGAACCTGTACATCGCTGGTGCATCGGGCAAGAAGCTCGACGTGACCTACCGCATGGCCTGGTACCGTGGTCTGAAAACCACTTACTACCTCCGTGCCCTGGCCGCGACCAGCACCGAGAAGTCGACCATCAACACCGGCAAGCTGAATGCTGTTTCCAGCGGCGGCAACCACGGCGACGATTCGGTTCTGGCAGCACCTGCCGGTCCGGCGCCAGTGCCAAAGGCTTGCGCGATTGACGAGCCGGATTGCGAAGCTTGCCAATAAGCTGAGCGGAGTCAGGCGTTGCGAGACGCCTGATTGCTCCAGACAAAAGAAAACCCCCGACAGACTTCTGGTTTGTCGGGGGTTTTCTTTTGTCTGCCAAACACCAACGCTCTAACGAACAGGTTTCAGCAGATACAAAAAAGGCCCCTTCACAGAAGGAGCCTCCCTATCGGTACTTACCGACGGCAGCCGCCGTTGTTGAAAGGACCGGCAACACGAACCCAGCCACTGGCTTGCGGAACGTTGCTGCACATAGTACGGCCGGTCGAAGCCGACTCATAAAGCCACCAGGAAGCCGGAGCAGCTTGAACAACGACTGCGCCCAACAGCAAACTTGCGGCCAAAGTCAGACCAAAACCAATACGCAGCGACATAACGATCTCCATTTCAAATAAACGTCTCAAACGGCCGTCAGCGCAATAACTTCATAGTTCATCATCTTGCCGACACAACCAGAGACAGCAGTAAGAGTGTTGCAACCGAACACTCAACCCTTCATCAAGACCCTGACGAAAGAGCGCGCACCTTACATTGCGAAACAACTAAAAACAATAACGAAAACTCTCACAACCAAAATTATTTATTAATTAAATAAACTCAAAAAAACCAACAAACACGCAAAAACCTACAACCTTAATTGCATATAAACCATTGACCCAAATCAAAAAAATACGCTAACTAAAACCAGACACGCGACACAATCTTCCTTAATAAAAATAACGTTCCAACAAGTTAACGTTTGTCTGCACAATAAATTAACGCGCGAAGCCTCCGCCCAGCGCCAGGTACAACCCCATTTGTGCCTTCAGTCGCTCGAAGCGATTCTGCGCCAGCGAAATTTGCGCGGCACGACGGCTCTCTTGTAGATCCAGCCACTCCTTGATACCCGTTTGCCCGCTGCGATAACGAATTTCGGCCAACCCTTCGGCTTTCATTGCGGCGACCAGAGCTTGCTCTCGCCGTACCCCCTGATCAGCAAACTGCACTTGCGCCGACAGCGCATTTTCAACTTCCGCCAGAGCGATATAAAGGCTCTGGCGAAAATCGATTATCGCCGCCTCATAGTCCACCGCCGATATACCCACTGTGTACTTGCGAACATTCCATTGCACAAACGGCAGACTGATACCTACACCCAATAGACCGACAGGGTTATTGAGCACTTGGCTCAACTCTCGACTACCGCCAGTCGTCAGACCGCCCGTCAGCGTGAACGAAGGATAGAAACTGGCACGCGTTGCGTCATAGTTCGACAGCGCCTGGCGTAATCGCCATTCAGCCGCCTGCAGATCCGGGCGTCGATCAACCAGATCAGCCGGCAAGCCTGCCGGCACACTCGCCAACGTCGCCGAAGGTAATTGCACAAGTTCTGCAAACCGATGCTCGGGCGCCTGATCGAAGATAATGGCCAGCGCGTTGCGCGCCACTTCAAGTTGCTGCAGATAGTCGCTCAATACAGCACGCTGCGTGGCCAGGACCTGCTCGGCTTGCGCCTCTTCAAGTCCGGTCGCCGCACCCGCCAGACGTTGGGACTGCACCAGTTGCAACGTCTGTTCGGCGTACCGGATACTTTCCCGTGCAGACCGGGCCAGTTCGTTGAACAGGCCGATCTGCCAATACAGGCGCGCTGTCGTACCCACCAGGCTCAGCGCACTGGCACGCCGGTCAAAGTCGGTCGCCAATAGCGCCCATTGCGCGGCATCACGCGTACTCGCCAGCCGCCCCCACAAGTCGACTTCGTAACGCACCGACGAACTCGTGGAGAATCGACGCTGACTTGAGTTGTCTCGATGTAGATTCCTGCTCCAGTCCGCCCCCGCCCCCACGTCCAGATCGGGCGTGATATTGGTGCCGGTGAGTCTTGCCTGAAGCGCTGCCCGACGCACTCTGAGCGCAGCAACTGCAAGATCGTTATTGCGCGCTAGGGCGTCGTCGACCAAGGCGTTCAGACGTGGATCACCAAACGTTTCCCACCATCGCTCTCGCACACTCAATGAGCGCTCACGGGATGCGTCACCAAACCAGAAGGCCGGCGTCTTGACTTCCGGTTGACGGTATTCGCTGTGCAGCAGAGCGCTGCAGCCACCCAACAACAAAGGCAACGGCAATGCCCAGATCCAATTGCGCTTCATGTACTTCATTCTCGGGACAACGCCTGAATGGGATCAAGCCGGGCGGCATTGCGCGCCGGGATATAACCGAACAACACGCCGACCAGCAGCGAACACAAACACGCTGAAATCATGGCCAAAGCCGTGAACTCCATAACGATTGTCTGCACGAAGTAGCCGAACACCTGGCTGATCAACAACGAAAGCAGGATGCCCAACAGCCCCCCCAGCAGACAGACCAGCACAGCCTCGATCAAAAACTGCTGCAGGATGTCCGCGCGCCGCGCGCCGACGGCCATGCGGATGCCAATCTCACGGGTGCGCTCGGTAACCGATACCAGCATGATATTCATCACCCCGATACCACCGACCAAGAGTGAAATGAACGCCACGGCAGAGATCAGCAGCGTCAGGGTGTCCGTGGTTTTCTGTACGATTTTCAGGATGCTGTCGCTGGAACTGAGGAAAAAATCGGCGCGCCCATGACGTGCCACCAACAATGTTTGCAGCGCTTGCTCTGCAGCAGGACTGGCAACCTGCTCCTTGAGCCGAACCTTGATCGAATTGAAATGGCTCTGCCCCAACAAGCGCCCCATCACCGTTGTATAAGGCAAATAGACTTGCAGGCTCGGCCCTGAAAAACCGTCATCGCGACTTTCCATGACCCCCACCACCGTACAAGGCAGGCCGCCAACCAGGATGACTTTGCCCAGCGGTTGCTCCCAGTCCTTGAACAGCCGTTGTCGTGTGTTGTGGTCAATGACCAGTGTCTGAGCGCGGCGCACCACATCGCTTGCATTGAACATCGCGCCCTGGGTCACGCGAATGCCCATCACCTGAAAGTAATCCTGGCTGACACCATTGACCGTGGCACTGACATGCAGATTGCGGTAACGAATCGTCCGGCTGCCATTCACCATCGCAGAAACGCTGTCTACCCAGAACTGCGCCTGGATGATCCGCAAGTCCACGGGTTGCAATGTCCGGATTGAAGCTGCCTGCTCATCCCCCCAATCCTTGCCCGGATAAACATCAATGGTATTGGTGCCCATCGCGCTGATATCACGCAGCACCCGGGTCTGTGCGCCCTGCCCCAGCGCTACCACCGAAACCACCGAGGCAATACCGATGACGATCCCCAGCATGGTCAGCAATGTGCGCATGCGATGGCTGCGCAGAGATATCCAGGCCATCTTGAAGGCCTCGCTGAAGCGGCGCCAATGCACCGCCGTCGCGTCACGTTCCTGAGTGTGCGGGATGTCGCCTGGCTCGGTGACCGGCGCCGCAAGCACCTTGCGGTCGGCATTCAAACGATCACCGACGATTTCGCCGTCATGTATCTCGATGATGCGGTCTGCGTACTGCGCCACCTGCGAGTCATGGGTCACGATAATGACCGTGTGACCGCTGCGATGCAGCTCACGCAGGATCGCCATCACCTCCTCGCCACTGCGAGAGTCCAGCGAGCCGGTGGGCTCGTCGGCCAGAACAACCGCACCGCCATTGATCAGGGCACGGGCAATGCTGACCCGTTGCTGCTGCCCACCGGAAAGTTGCGCTGGCCGATGCAGCATGCGCTGACCCAGACCGAGACGTTGCAGCAGCTCCCTGGCCTTTTGCTGATGCTCGGTAAACGGCTGATCGGCGTAAATGGCCGGCACCTGAACATTGGCTTCCGCACTCAGATGCGACAGCAAATGAAAGCGCTGAAAAATGAATCCGAAATGCTCACGACGCAGCGTCGCCAGCTCATCGCTACTCATTCCGGCCATGTCGGCACCGCTGATGCTGTAGCGGCCAGCAGAGGGACGATCCAGGCATCCGAGGATGTTCATCAGACTGGATTTTCCAGAGCCCGACGGCCCGACAATCGCCACCATTTCACCGGCGGCGATGGTCAGGTTCACGTCACGCAGCACATGAGTCCGTGCCTCACCCTCGGCGAACCAACGCTGCACGCCTTCAAGAGCCAACAACGGCGTGACCGGCAGCTCGTCTTTCACGGGGTCTGGCGTCCAGCCGTGAAGATTATCGGCGCTGCTCATCGAGGCTCAGGCTCTTCGCCGATAACGACTTCGTCATTTTCCTTGAGCCCGTCCAGCACCTGAACGTTAAGGTCATTTCGCAACCCGGTTGTCACCAGCACCGTCTGCGGCTGACCATCCACCAGTCGGCGCACTTCGTAGCGACCGTCAGCGGCACGCTTGCCCAGCGCAGCCACCGAGACCGTTGTGGCTTTGGCCACCGAGTCGAGCAGAACGCTGACCTGCGCCGTCATCGAGGTGCGCAACGAACGATCGTCATTGGGTACGTCAAACAGTGCGTTGTAATACACCGCCGCATCGGCGCCGCCGGCAGTCGAGCCACCGCCACCCTGCATTTGATCCTGCCGGGCAATGGACTCGGGGGCCGGCTCTACCGCCCGTATATGACTGGTAAAACGCCGGTCCGGATCACCCAGAATATTGAAGGACACGGCCTGGCCCGCCTTGACCCGAACCACGTCAGCTTCCGAAATTCGCGCTTCGACCGTCATCCGGTCCAGACGGGCAAGTATCAGCAATGTCGGGACACTCTGTGCGGAAACGACGGTCTGGCCCTGTCTGGTCACCACGGCAATGACCTCGCCGTCCATCGGCGCACTGATCCGCGTATATCCGAGGTTGACTTCGGCGATCCTGATTTCTATCTCCGCCTGGGAAATCTGCGCGGCCAGGGATGCCAGTTCGGCGCGCGAGCTTTGCAACTGCGCCTCGGCAATTTCCAGATCGGCCCGCGATCCGGCTTCACTGGCAACCAGGCTTTGCTTGCGACGAAAATCAAGTTCGTACTGGCGGATCATCGCCTGCCGGGCTTTGTATTGCGCGCGGACACTGAGCAACGCAGCACGGGATTTGAGCAATTCATTCTGTGGCAGCAACGGGTCGATTTCAGCCAACAGCTGACCCTGGCGCACCGTATCACCCAACCCGGCTTTCAGACTCTGGAGTTGCCCATTGACCTGCGCGCCGACGCTGACTTGCTGGAAGGGCTTGACCGTACCACTGGCCAATACGGTCTCTTCAAGATCTTCAACGTTGACGGTCGCTGTCAGGAATTTTTTTGGAGGGGTGCCCAAGCCCTGGCCCCATACAAACCAGACCAGCAAGGCAATAACGGGCAGCGTCCCGAACGCGATTCGGGAGCGAGAGAAAAAAGCCATGAAGTAATCGTTACATCCCTGTCAGTGGTTGGGCGAACCGCTCATTGGCGCCCGGGTACAGCGTGAGCAGGCCTGTGAATACGCCCGCGCAAATGCGAATGCCGCGGACGAGTAGCCCCGGCGCGCGCATTAAACAAGAAAGCCCCTCAAAGAGGGGCTTTCCGTTACAGCTTTTTACAAAGCATCGATATCAGGTCATCTGAATGATGGTCTGCATGATGGTGCTCTGAGTCGAGATGGTTTTCGCGTTCGCCTGATAGTTGCTCTGGCCCTTGATCAGGTCCACCAGCTCATTGGTCAGGTTAACGTTGGACTCTTCCAGCGAGTTGGACTGGATGGAACCCAGAGTGCCGGTTTCCGGAGAGTCATAACCCGGAATACCCGAAGCGAATGTTTCCTTCCAGCTGGTGCCGCCGATCGCTTGCAGGCCTTGTTCGTTGGTGAAGCTGGCCAGCGCAACCTGGCCGATGGCCTTGTTCTGGTTATTGCTGAAGTTGGCAAACAGGGTACCGGTGCCGTCGATGGTCAGGTTGGTGATCTGGCCAGTGGCATAGCCATCCTGAGTCGGGATCGAGCGCGCGGTGTCGGCGTTGTACTGAGTGGTACTGGCCATCGAAATGGTTATACCGGCCGGGTTAGCAGCTGCACCGTTAGCCTTGAAGGTACCGTTGACCACGTTACCTGGCACCCAGCCAGTGATTTTCAGGTCACTGCTGATCACCGGCCCCGGCAGAGTGCTGACCTGAGTCAGCTTGCCCGCGGAGTCAAAGCTCATGGTCGAAGCGACTGGCGCGGTGGTTTTCGGATCGCTACCGGTAGCGTCCGGGTTACGGCCGTCTACCAGGGTGTAGACCTTCCAAGTGTTGGCACCGGTCTTGACCACGTACTGATCCATCGGGTGCATGTTGCCCTGACTGTCATAGATAGGCGTGCTGAACGACTTGGTGTAGGTCGCGAGGTTGGTCGGGTCGAATTTGCCGGCCGCCACTGTGTCGTCGATCACCGGAGCGGTCGAGTTCAGGTTGATAGTCGACGTCACCAGCGAGGTGGACTTCGGCGCCAGGTTCGAGGTGTCGATCTTCAGGTCGGTCAGTACGCCGTTGATGATCTTGCCGTTGGCATCCACACCATAACCTTGCAGGCGCGAGGTGTAGTCGGTGTTGGTGATGAACCCCTTGTCGTCGACCTTGAACGTCCCGGCACGGGTATAGGAAATCGAGCCGTTGTTGCTCATGGTGAAGAAGCCCGAACCGTTGATGCCCATGTCCAGCACGTTACCGGTGTTGTTGATGTCACCCTGGGTGAACTGCTGGGAAACGTTGGCCAGGCGCACGCCGTTGCCGATCACTTTGCTGCCACTGCCCAGACGAGTCGCCGAGTAAACGTCTTCGAATTCTGCGCGCGAGGATTTGAAACCGGTGGTCGCGACGTTGGCGATGTTGTTGCCGGTCACGTCCAGTTGTTTGTTGGCTGCATAGAGACCGCTAAGGCCGATATTGAAAGACATATTCCACTCCTTTGTGCCGGTTAGTCGGCTCTATATACCAATGGTTTGTACTTTGGACAGGGCAACGGTGCCCTTGCCGGACAGGTTGAGCATCAGCTCGCCACCGGTCTGGCTGATCGTCACGCTGTTGACGGTCGCTGGCAGGTAGGTCGCCAGGTCTGTCGCGGCGCCGTTGATCGGTGCGTTGGCCTTGAAGGTGTAAGTACCGACAGGGACCAGATTGCCGGACGCATCTTTGCCGTCCCAGGTGAAGCTGGCATTGCCGGCAGCGCGGCTGCCCAGGTCAATGGTGCGCACGGTAGCGCCGCTGCTGTCGGTGATGGTCACCGTGCCGCCGGCAATCGACGTAGGCACTGTCGCCGAACCGGTCAGGCCTTTGCTTGGGTCATCGAGCTGGGCAGTGTTGGTTTGCACGATCACATTGCGGCCAACCAGCGACGAGGCCTGCAACGCCTGCGAGGAGTTGTAGTTACCGGCCAGCGAGCTGACGGTGCTGTTAAGCGTGGTGATGCCTTCCAGGCTGCTGAACTGCGCCAATTGGGCAACGAATGCGCTGTTGTCCTGCGGATCCAGCGGGTTCTGGTTTTTCAGCTGGGTCACCAGCAGTTGCAGGAACGCATCCTTGCCCAGTGCCTGACCGCCGGTAGCACTGTTGGTCGCCGAAGCGATGCCGCCGGTGGTGCTGCTGCTGGCCGACTTCGATGAGTTGGCCAGGATGTCGTTCATGCTCAGGGAGCTGGTGGTATCGGAAACACTCATGGCAGTCGCCCCTTATTACTGACCGAGGGTCAGTACCTTCTGCATCATGGTTTTCGCGGTGTTCATCATTTCAGCGTTGGTCTGGAAAGACCGGCTCGCGGAAATCATGTCAGCCATTTCTTCCACCACGTTGACGTTCGGGTAGTAGACGTAACCTTTGGCGTCGGCTGCCGGATGGTTCGGCTCGTAACGCGCTTCGAGGTTGCTCTGGTCTTCGACCACGCCCAACACCTGTACGCCTTGACCGGCGGCGTCCTGGCTCTGGAACAGCGAGTTGCTGCCGCTGTTCTGACCGCCCTGGAACATGGTGGCGAACACCGGATGGCGGGCGCGGTAGGTCTGGTCGATGCTCGACGAAACGGTTTCGGCGTTGGCGATGTTCGAAGCCACGGTGTTCAGACGCGTGGTTTGTGCGCTCATGCCGCTGCCGGCAATGTTGAAAACGCTGGACAGGGACATGGATTACTCTCCGCGCAGGGCTGACACCAGCCCTTTGAATTTGCTGTTGAGCAGCGTGAAGCTGGCCTGGAAGCCGACGGCGTTTTCCGCGTAGTTCGACTGTTCCAGTTGGGCGTCCACGGTGTTCTGGTCGATCGACGGTTGCATCGGCGTGCGATACAGCAACGACTCGTCGCCATTGCCCACGCCTTCAGCTTCGATGTGACGGCTGTTGGTCATGTTCAGGGCGATGGTGCCGTTGGCGTTCTTCTGGGTCTGTGCTTCAAGCACTTTGGAGAAGTCCAGATCCCGAGCCTTGTAGTTCGGGGTATCGGCGTTGGCGATGTTGTTGGCCAGGACTTCGGCACGCTGGGCGCGGAAGCCCAGGGCTTTTTCGTGAATTCCGAGCGCTTTATCGAAGCTGATGCTCATGTCGGGACCTTCAGGTGACCGGTTTTTCGTAACTGAGCTTTAGCAAGCCGCGTGCCAATGCGAAAAAACCCCGTAAACCGGGGCTTTGCGAGGAGCCGGCAAAGCGGCAATGCCAGAAAAGCGGCAACCGGTTTCCGCCAAATGCCGCTTTTCTGCCGCCCCGACGACGGCCCGTCCCCTGTAGGAGCTGCCGCAGGCTCGGGCCGCGATCGGACGATCTTTTGATCCTGTTTTTGCTGCAGCGCAAGCAAGATCAAAAGATCGCAGCCTTCGGCAGCTCCTACAGAGGGGGATGTGAGAGGCATAAAAAAACGGCAGGCCTTTGCGGGCCTGCCGTTTTTTGTGTTGCCGATGCAATCATTTCGCCTGATAAATGATCCCCGGGCTGCACTGCACCATCTGGTAATGGTCCGGCAAACCGTTCAGCGCTTCGGAAGCGCCAAGGAACAGATAACCGCCCGGCTTCAACGTGCTGTGAATGCGCAACAGGATGTCTTTCTTCACTTCGGCAGAGAAGTAGATCAACACGTTACGGCAAAACACGATGTCGAACTTGCCCAGCGCTGCATAGCTGTCGAGCAGGTTGAACGAGCGGAACTCCACACGGTTCTTGATCGGCGCCTTGATCACCCAGCGACCCGGCCCTTTCGGGTCGAAGTAACGCTGCAGACGTTCCGGCGACAAACCGCGACCGATCGCCAGGCTGTCGTACTCGCCGGTCTTGCAGTTGTTGAGCATGAGGCCGGACAGATCAGTGGCAACGATCTGTACGCCCATTTTCAACTGACCGAGGTTGGTCCGCTCGAACTCGTCGATCGACATCGACAGCGAGTACGGTTCCTGGCCCGACGAGCACGCCGCCGACCAGATCCGCAGACGCTGGTTGGGGCTGGCCTTGATCGCTTCAGGCAGGACCTTGTTCTTCAAGACTTCAAACGGATAGGTGTCCCGAAACCACAAGGTTTCGTTGGTCGTCATGGCATCGACCACTTGCTCGCGCAAACCGCTGCGCGGCTGGGTCTGGATGCGCTGGACCAGCTCACCCAGGGATTTGATGCCTTGCTGCTCCATCAGTTTGTTGAGACGGCTCGAGACCAGGTACTGCTTGTTTTCACCGAGCAAAATGCCACAGGCTTTTTCCAGGAAGACCCGGAACTGTTCGAAATCCAAATTACCCGTAGACAATGATGCCGCCTCTTAAATCGTGTTGACCGCCAAGGGCAAAACGCCCTTAGCTGATATCTGCTGCTTTGATCCGGTCGACTACCCGGGATGCCAGGTCATCAGGACGGAATTTGGCCAGGAAGTCATCGGCACCGACTTTCTTGACCATCGCCTGATTGAATACCCCGGACAACGAAGTATGCAGGATGATATGAAGCTTTTGCATGCGTGGATCAGCGCGGATTTCGGCCGTCAGGGTGTACCCGTCCATCTCCGGCATCTCGATGTCGGAGATCATCATCAGGAACTCTTCTTCCGGCTTCTTGCCCTCATCGACCAGCTTGCGCAGGTAATCCAGCGCCTGCTTGCCGTCGTTCAGCGCCACCACTTCGACACCGATCGTCTGCAGGCAACGCGTGACCTGTTTGCGCGCCACCGACGAGTCATCGACCGTCAAGACCCGCAGCGACAACGCTTTGGTCTGGGTCTCGACATCGACCACGCCCACCGAAATCGCTTCCGGTGTCGGCGCAACTTCCGCCAGCACTTTCTCGACGTCGATGATTTCGACTAACTGATTGTCCACCCGAGTCACAGCGGTCAGGTAATGATCGCGACCCGTGCCCTTGGGTGGTGGATGAATCTCTTCCCAGTTCATGTTGACGATGCGCTCCACCGAGCGGACCAGGAAACCCTGGGTCTTGGTGTTGTACTCCGTGATGATCACGAACGGGTTTTTCTTGTCTTTCAACGCTCCGGAACCGGTCGCCATTGCCAGATCAAGGATCGGAATGGTTGCCCCCCGGATATTTGCCACCCCGCACACGACAGGACTGGACTTGGGCATCAACGTCAGCGACGGGCACTGCAACACTTCCCGCACCTTGAACACGTTGATTCCGTAGAGCTGCTGACCGTCGAGACGGAACAACAACAGCTCCAGGCGATTCTGCCCCACCAGTTGCGTGCGCTGGTTCACCGAATCCATTACACCAGCCATGCCCAGACTCCTACACCAACGCCAAGTGTTGTTGCGACGCACATTCATTGCTAAACGGCACGGCGCTTGCTTTTTAACTCGTATGAACGCTCAAACGACATTTTTCCGACACCTGACATCCCGCACTCGCAAAAGCCTGTGTGCGATGTCTGCCGTCTGCTTCTTCTTCGCTGGCAGCCCTGCCGTTGCTGATACGGTTACCTTGCCTGACATGCTTATCGGCGTCACTCAGGGCTTTCTTGAGTTCACCGTAGAAGACTATCTGGCTACCAGTCAAACCGAAGGCCGCTACGAAATCGAGGTCAAGCAGCTCGATCCACGTATGCGCATGCCTATGTGCGACAAGGAATTGACAGCCTCGCTGGAGAGTCCGGCACGCCCCTTGGGACGGGTAACCGTCAAGGTTCGCTGTGAGGGCGCATCGCCCTGGACGGTCTTCGTGCCCGCTCAAGTCCGCCTGTTTCGCGAGATTGTGACGACCACCCGCCCGCTCAAGCGCGCCGGCATAATCGAGCCGCAGGACGTGACCTTGCGTGAACGCGACGTCAGTGTGATCAATCAAGGCTTCCTGACCTCGGTAGACGAAGCGATCGGGCAGAAATTAACCCGACCAACGGTAGCCGATCAGGTGATTACCCTGGTTCATCTGGAGCAGGCGGAAGTCGTGCGCAAAGGCGATCAGGTGGTCATTACCGCCCGCAGCGGCACGCTCGCCGTGCGCATGCCCGGCGAAGCCCTGGCCAATGGCGGTTTGAAAGAACAGATCCGGGTGAAAAACCTCAACTCGCAACGGGTCATCAAGGCGCAAGTCATCGCGCCGGGCCAAGTGGAAGTGGCGATGTAGAAAACTGGCGCTGACCACGGCTGTTCCCTAAACTGTGCCGCAGCAGGACACGCGTCGGCGCATGCAAGGCCCATTGGTAAATGTGCCTAAAGTTTTCCAGGGGATGGCCGAAAACATGGCAAGCGTCCAAATTCCCAGAGGTTTTTAACATGGTCATCGATTTCAGCCGTTTGAACAGCTCCTCGTCACTTACGGGCAGTACACGTACCAGCAACGCCAAGGAAACCGCCGAAACCGGCACCTCCGCGCCGCTGAATACCCCGGCCGAACAGGCCAGTACCGCAAAAAGCGGGGAATCGGTACACCTCAGCAATGAGGCTCAACAGTTGCAGAAGGTCACTGACAAGCTGCGCGATCAGCCTGCTGTCGACAAAGCCCGTGTGGCCGAGTTGAAAGCGGCGATTGCCGATGGCAGCTACAAAGTCGACAGCAACCGTGTAGCCAGCAAACTGCTCAACTTCGAAGCCCAGCGCTAGGCTTTTGCCGGCGCGAGGCTTTTGGACGCTTAACACCCAAGGCCAGCCATGCACGACACTAATTTATTGCAACTGATCAACGACGACTTTGCTCCAGCTCAACAATTGCTGGAGTTGTTGCAAACCGAATCCCTCGCGTTGCACGGTCGCGACATGCCGTTGCTGGAAGAAATTCTGGCGCACAAACAGGCATTGATCATTCTGCTTGAACAGCATGGCCGCAAGCGCAGCGAAATCCTCGCCAGCCTCAACCTGCCGACCGATCGTTCAGGTCTTGAGCAACTGGCAGGCCAGTCGAGCATTGGCGATCAATTGCTCAGCCAGGGCGATGCCCTGACCGATCTGATCGCTCAATGCCAGGCTGCCAACGTCAAAAATGGCCAGTCCATTCAGATCCAGCAGGCCGCCACGGCCAATCAGCTGAAGATCCTCACCGGTGGTGAAGCGCCAGCGTTGTATAACGCCAGCGGTACTTTTGCCAAACCCGCCGTACCGCGTCCGCTCAGCCAGGCATGAGTCGTTGATGCGCCAGCTCTATCAACCCGCGAAACATGCTGGCAAAATGCTGGCTAGTCGTCATATTTTGTCTGGAGATTGATAAACCGTGTCCAACGCCCTCAGCGCGGATGATGCTCCGCAGCCCCCTAAGGTGCTCACCACGCCACTGGAAATCTCCAGCAACCTGCGTCAGCTGCAAGACAGTCATGATCCGCTGATCATCACGTTCCACGAACGCAGCCAGCGTTTTCAGAGCTACCTGATCAAAGTCGACCGCGACAGCGCAACGATCGCCCTCGACGAAATGATCCCGCGCGATGGCGAGCGTTTCCTGCTGGCCGGCGAGCCGTTCAAGGTTGAAGGTTTTCACGAAGGCGTGCGTATCGCCTGGGATTGCACCGGCACGCTGAACATCGAAGAGTCCGACGGCGACCGTTTCTATACCGGTGACTTGCCGACCGAGGTGGTTTACCACCAGCGCCGCAACGCCTTCCGCGCGGCGCTGAAACTCACCGATCTGGTCAGCGTTGAACTGGGTGGCGAAAAGCTCAAGGCGCCGATCAACGGCAAACTGCTGGATATCTCCGCAACCGGCTGCAAGCTACGGTTCGAAGGCGACATCACTGACCGCCTGCAACTGGGCCAGGTCTACGACCGCCTGATCGCCCCGCCGCTGTTCGGCAATCAGCCGACCGCCGTCGAACTGCGTTACCTGCACTTCGAAGAAAAACTCAACATCACCTTCGCCGGCCTGCGCTTCCACAACATCAGTGGCCCGGCCGCACGCAACGTTGAACGCTTCGTTTATCAGTTGCAGCGTGAAGCACGGCGCTTCGATAAAGACGATATGTGATTTGTTTGCGTAAACAAGAAGGGCAGTCCTTGGCGGGACTGCCCTTTTTTGTGCCTGCGGAAAAACTCTAGGCAAGAGATCCTTGTGGCGAGGGAGCTTGCTCTCGCTGGGGAGTGAAGCGCCCCTTGCCACAGTTGAAGCATCGTTTGAACTATGGCGTCAGGGCCGCGCACCGCTGATGTCCGGCGGCGGTTTATCGCTGCCGTCTTCCGGTTCAGACACTACCGCTGGATCAGGCTGAACTTCAGGCCCTGGATCAGGTTGCGGTTCTGACTCAGGCGCCACGGTATTCTGCATCTGCTCCTGCACCACGTGCTCGTCGACCCTCGGGTCAAGGGCTGCCACCAACGGCGAACTGGACATGCTGTCGGGCATCGCCACGTGATGCAGCGGTGCGTCATCGACCTGATGCAGATTGGTCACGGCTTTCGGACGGATCCGCCACACCAGCACCAGCGCGAAGAAGCTGAAGAACGCATACAGGCTCTGGCTGCCAAACAGCTTCATCAGCACACCGGCGAGCAGCGGCCCGATGCTCGCGCCGACACCGTAAGTCACCAATAGCATCGCCGTCAGCGACACTCGACGATCACCTTCGACGTGGTCATTGGAGAACGCCACCGCCAGCGGGTACAGACAGAACTGCACCAGCGAACACATGAACCCGACGACGAACAAAACCTCCAGCGGCACCTGCGGCAGGATTGCCAGCGGCAACGCTGCCACCGCAAGAAACCCGGCAAAGCAGCGGATCAGCAACGCCCGGTCGTAGCGGTCGGATAACCAGCCCAGCGGCCACTGCACCAGCAATCCGGCAAAAATGCAGCTACCCATGAACAGACCGACCTGCTCGGTCGACAGGCCCTGCTGAGACGCATACAGCGGTGCCAGACCGTAGAACGAGCCGATGATCAAACCGGCACCGAGCACCGTACTTAACGACTGCGGCACGCGCTTGATAAAAAAGCGCGGCTCCATCGGTGCAGGGTGCAGCGGCGCCGGGTGAATGCGTCGGGTCAAGGCTACCGGCACCAGACACAGCGCAAAGCACAGGGCCACCAGCATCAGCAGTTCCAGACCGAGGCCCGGGTGCATCACCAGAATCAACTGACCCAGCACCAGACCAAGATACGAAGCAATCATGTAGCCGCTGAACACCAGGCCGCGCTGATTGGCCTCGGCCTGCTCGTTAAGCCAGCTCTCGATCACCATGTATTGGCACATCATGCCCAGGCCGACGATGGTCCGCAGCACCAGCCACGCCGGCAGCCAATCGACCAAGCCATGGCCAAGCACCGCCGCGCCGACAATCCCGGCACACGCCGAGTACGCACGGATATGCCCGACGCGCGCGATCAGCCGGTGGCCGATCTTGCCGCCCAGCACCAGGCCGAAATAGTTGCAGGCCATCAACGCACCGACCCACAGCCCATCGACATGGTCAGCGGCCAGGCGCAATGCCAGATAAGTAGATAAAAGGCCCGAGCCGATCAACATCATCAGCGAGGCGAAATACAGCGCTCGAAAGGATTTCCAGATTTGGCGCATCGGCGTTCCGAGCGGCTCCTTGCAGTGAATATCGGGCTTTCAAAACGATAGCCCGATGGCGACAATTCGTCAGGCCTGGGCTGCTAGAACACGCCGTTCCCAGGGAGTGATTTCATCAAAGAAGCTGGTCAACTCCATGGTCTTCGAAGCGATGTAGCCTTCGATGAACTCCTGTCCGAACAGTTCCCTCGCCAACTGGCTACGTTTCAGACGTTCGAGGGCGGCATGCAAGGTACATGGCAGCGAAAGGTTGTCCGGCACTTCGAACTCGCCCTGAATGGCTGCCGTCGGCTCAAGCTCATGCTCGATACCATGCAAACCCGCGGCCAGACTGGCGGCGATCGCCAGGTACGGATTGGCGTCCGCGCCCGGCAAGCGGTTTTCGACCCGACGGGCGACCGGCGAACTGGCGGGAATACGCAAGCCAGCGGCGCGATTGTCATGGGACCAGCACGCATTGTTCGGTGAAGCGTAGGGATGGCACAGACGCTGATAGGAGTTCACGTTGGGCGCAAACAGTGCGGTGAACTCCGCCATGCCAGCCTGCTGACCACCGATGAAGTGACGGAACATCGCGGTCGGCTGGCCATTTTCGTCGCTGAAGACATTCTTGCCGCTGTCGCTGGCAACGATGCTCTGGTGAATGTGCATCGAACTTCCCGGCGTGTGCGCCAAAGGCTTGGCCATGCACACCACGGTCAGGCCGTGCTTGAGCGCGACTTCCTTGAGCAGGTGCTTGAACAGGAAGGTCTGGTCGGCCAGCAGCAACGGATCACCGTGGAGCAGGTTGATCTCGAACTGGCTGACACCCATTTCGTGCATGAAGGTATCGCGCGGCAGACCGAGGGCCGCCATGCATTTGTACACTTCGCTGAAGAAGGGGCGCAGGCCGTTGTTGGAGCTGACGCTGAAGGCAGATTGGCCATCCTCGCGTCGACCGTCGAGGCCGACTGGCGGACGGAATGGTTGGGTCGGATCGGTATTCGGCGCGAAGACAAAGAATTCCAGCTCGGTCGCCACCACCGGCACCAGGCCGCGCGCGGCGTAACGGGCAATGACCTTTTTCAGCTGGCCACGGGTCGACAGATTGGAGCTTTCGCCGGTCAGCTCATCGGCATCACAAATGGCCAATGCCCGCGGCTCATCACTCCATGGCAGCGGATGAATCATGGATGGTTCGGCAACCAGTGCCAGATCACCGTCATCGCTGCCGTAAAAGCGCGCCGCCGGATAACCGCCCATGATGCATTGCAGCAGCACACCCCGCGCCATCTGCAAACGCCGCCCTTCGAGGAAACCCTCGGCGGTCATCACTTTGCCTCGCGGCACGCCGTTCAAATCCGGCGTGACACATTCAATCTCATCAATGCCCGTCAGTCGCTGAGCGAGTGAACGCTGGCCATCGGTTGTCATGACGCAATCCTTGTTATTGTGCGAGCCGCGAACGGCGACCCGTACAAAATAGGCTTCGGCTGTTCGGAATATCAAGCAGCGTCAAAACAAAAAAACCAAACTATGCGAATTCCCTCCTGTAGGAGCTGCCGAAGGCTGCGATCTTTTGATCTTTAAAACAACATCAAAAGATCGCAGCCTTCGGCAGCTCCTACACGGGGGCATGCGTTCAGGGGAGGTAGAGGCTGAACACGCCGCCGCCCAATGGGCCGCCGTTGCGGATTTCGGTGCGACCTTCAACGCCATTGCGCTGATGCAGGGCCGCGATGCGGTTGGCGAAATACAGGCCCAGTCCGGTGCTGCCGCTGCTGTGGTTGATGCCTTGCACGTAATCTGCCTGGCGCTCGAGCATCTCGGGCGGATAGCCGGCGCCGTCATCATTGATGGTCAACACCAATTGCCCGGCTTCGTCGCTGACGGTAATCAGCAGCGATTCGCGGGCATAACGAATCGCATTGTTGATGCAGTTACCGAGCACCGAGGCAATCAGTTCACGGTCGAAGAAGCCAAGCGGGCTCAGCGGGTCGACTTCATAGGTCGCGATGATGCCGCGACTGGCGAACACCTCTTGATGCGCCGCCAGTTGTGCCTCGATGAAGTCGTCCAGTTCGTGATACGCAGGTTGCAGTGGCAGCTGATTGACGCCGAGTTTGTACAGCCCGAGCAACTGCACCAGCATGCCGTTGAGGTGGGCGAACTCGAAGTCGATGACGCCCTGTTCCGAAACTTCGCGCTGCGCCTGCGGTAACCGCGCCAGCCATTGGCTGTGGGCCTGCATGAGCATGGCCAGCGAGTTCTTCATGTCGTGAACGGTGGAGGCAATCACCGTGGAAAAATCCAGTGCCTGCTTGTCGTTGCTCATTCGCCAAACGCCTTGCTTTTCAGCTTCTGATAACGCGCATGACGCGCGTCGGTGTCGGGCATCAGGCCAACCAGTTTCAGGCAGGCCCGACATTCTTCCAGCTCCGCCGACGGCACAGTGGTGTCGGTGCCGTGCAACAGCGACTGGGCCATGTTCAGCGCGATACTGATGTTCTTCGGTTGCATCTTCAGCGCCTTGCGGAAGACCTCGCGGGCCTCCACCAGATTGCCGGTCTTGTATACGCGCACGCCTTGACGGTTGAGGTCAGCAGCAGCGTTGCTGGAACTGAGGATAGTCGGGTCGTCAGTGAGCTTGGCGATGTCTTTCATCACCGCCGGATCATCACCGTAGATCTCAGCGCAACTCTTGAGCATCGAAGTGCCCGCCTCGGCCTGACCGAGCATTTGCAGTTGCTTGGCCACCAGCAGCGCCGCTTCGGGGCTCATGAACTGCTCCATGCCATCGAGGCGCATCAGTGCCTGCTCGGTGAGCTTGTCGGCGGTTTCGGCATCGTTGAGCAGCAGGCTGGTGGCCTTCATCAGGCGCGCACGAATCTGCAGACCCGGGTCGCTCGGGTTTTCCTTGGCGACGGCGCTGAGGGTGGTGTTGATCTCAAGTCGTGTGCGCGTATCGAGGCCGCGCTCGCTGCCTTTGCTGATCAACGCATGGGCCAGCCCGAGGTTGCTTTCCGGATCCTTGAAGCGCGACTGCGCGCCCTGCGCCACAGCTTGGCGATAGGCGCGCGAGGCGGTGTCGAAATCTTCGTTGGCCATCGCCAGTTTGCCCAGCAACGCCTGACGCCGCACCGCCAACGGCGAGAGACGGATCGCCTCTTCGAGCACCCGTTGCGCGCCTTTGCTGTCGCCCTCGGAAACCAGCACGTCGGCCATACCGTCGTACAACGACGGCATCATCGGGAACACCTTCAAGGCTTTTTCGTAGACGCCTTTGGCCTGCGCCACCTGGCCGCGCTTGAAGAGCAATTTGCCCAACCCGGCAAATGCCCACGGCAATGGCCGGTCGGCGATGATGCCGTCGTAGAGACGTTCCAGCGCTTCGTTCTGGTTCATGTCGCGCAGCGCATCAGCGCGGTAACGCAGGCACAAAGGCGAATAACGAATGTCCTGCTTGCACAGGGCGATGCAGGCGTTGAGCACCTCGACCGGTTTGCCGCGGTCGAGGGCTTGCAGAATCGGTTTGAGCAGCGTCTTGCGCTGTTCCAGACGCTCCAGGCGCTGGGCCAGACCCGAGCGGTTGAACGGCTTCGTCAGGTACGCGTCCGGCTCGTGTTCCAGGGCACTGAGCACCATCGCCTGGCTGGTTTCGGCCGTGACCATGACGAACACCGCTTCGTGGCTGATGAGCTTTTCCAGCATCAGGTCTTCAAGCACCTGCTGGCCATTCTTCTTGCCGTCGCCGAGATGGAAATCCTGCAGGATGAAATTGTAGGATTTTTGCGCGCACATCTTCAGCGCCTGCTCGCCACTGTCGGCGGTGTCGACGTCCTTGACCCCAAGCTCCCGCAGCATCGAACGAACGGAACTGCGGAAATCCGAGAAATCATCGACGATCAGAAAACTCTTTTGGTGATACGACAGCATCGAAGATTTCCAGGCAATTGAAGTGAGGGCAATTTCAGGCGCGCAGATGATAGCTGGCGGCTAAATGCTATCAAGCGATTTCGCGCGACTTTGAAGTCACCGAGTGGGTTATCGGCCACAAGTGGCGTTCTCTGAAGGCGCAGGTTCAAGATTCCTTACAGAACATGTTGTCGGTGTCTGCACCGTAATTAACGCCGGCTATGGGCATGAAAAAGCCCCACCAGGTGATCCTGAGCGGGGCTTTATGTCTAGATGTTTTTCTTGCAGGCAAAACAAAACCCCAACTGCTTTCGCAATTGGGGTTTCGGAATTTAATCTTGACGATGACCTACTCTCACATGGGGAAACCCCACACTACCATCGGCGATGCATCGTTTCACTGCTGAGTTCGGGATGGGATCAGGTGGTTCCAACGCTCTATGGTCGTCAAGAAATTCGGGTACTGAGTCGTGGCCAGACGGCCTCGCTTCAGCAAATTGGGTATGTGACAGCTTTCGGTGTTTTGTGAACATCGAACTTTCGGTTCGTTTCGTCTTCACACACCGCAATCTGGTCTCTCTCGCTTTTCAGCTCGGAGCATGCAAATTGCTTGGGTGTTATATGGTCAAGCCTCACGGGCAATTAGTATTGGTTAGCTCAACGCCTCACAGCGCTTACACACCCAACCTATCAACGTCGTAGTCTTCGACGGCCCTTCAGGGAACTCAAGGTTCCAGTGAGATCTCATCTTGAGGCAAGTTTCCCGCTTAGATGCTTTCAGCGGTTATCTTTCCCGAACATAGCTACCCGGCAATGCCACTGGCGTGACAACCGGAACACCAGAGGTTCGTCCACTCCGGTCCTCTCGTACTAGGAGCAGCCCCTCTCAAATCTCAAACGTCCACGGCAGATAGGGACCGAACTGTCTCACGACGTTCTAAACCCAGCTCGCGTACCACTTTAAATGGCGAACAGCCATACCCTTGGGACCGGCTTCAGCCCCAGGATGTGATGAGCCGACATCGAGGTGCCAAACACCGCCGTCGATATGAACTCTTGGGCGGTATCAGCCTGTTATCCCCGGAGTACCTTTTATCCGTTGAGCGATGGCCCTTCCATACAGAACCACCGGATCACTAAGACCTACTTTCGTACCTGCTCGACGTGTCTGTCTCGCAGTCAAGCGCGCTTTTGCCTTTATACTCTACGACCGATTTCCGACCGGTCTGAGCGCACCTTCGTACTCCTCCGTTACTCTTTAGGAGGAGACCGCCCCAGTCAAACTACCCACCATACACTGTCCTCGATCCGGATAACGGACCTGAGTTAGAACCTCAAAGTTGCCAGGGTGGTATTTCAAGGTTGGCTCCACGCGAACTGGCGTCCACGCTTCAAAGCCTCCCACCTATCCTACACAAGCAAATTCAAAGTCCAGTGCAAAGCTATAGTAAAGGTTCACGGGGTCTTTCCGTCTAGCCGCGGATACACTGCATCTTCACAGCGATTTCAATTTCACTGAGTCTCGGGTGGAGACAGCGCCGCCATCGTTACGCCATTCGTGCAGGTCGGAACTTACCCGACAAGGAATTTCGCTACCTTAGGACCGTTATAGTTACGGCCGCCGTTTACCGGGGCTTCGATCAAGAGCTTCGCGTTAGCTAACCCCATCAATTAACCTTCCGGCACCGGGCAGGCGTCACACCCTATACGTCCACTTTCGTGTTTGCAGAGTGCTGTGTTTTTAATAAACAGTCGCAGCGGCCTGGTATCTTCGACCGGCATGAGCTTACGGAGCAAGTCCTTCACCCTCACCGGCGCACCTTCTCCCGAAGTTACGGTGCCATTTTGCCTAGTTCCTTCACCCGAGTTCTCTCAAGCGCCTTGGTATTCTCTACCCAACCACCTGTGTCGGTTTGGGGTACGGTTCCTGGTTACCTGAAGCTTAGAAGCTTTTCTTGGAAGCATGGCATCAACCACTTCGTGTTCTAAAAGAACACTCGTCATCAGCTCTCGGCCTTAAGATCCCGGATTTACCTAAGATCTCAGCCTACCACCTTAAACTTGGACAACCAACGCCAAGCTGGCCTAGCCTTCTCCGTCCCTCCATCGCAATAACCAGAAGTACAGGAATATTAACCTGTTTTCCATCGACTACGCTTTTCAGCCTCGCCTTAGGGACCGACTAACCCTGCGTCGATTAACGTTGCGCAGGAAACCTTGGTCTTTCGGCGTGGGTGTTTTTCACACCCATTGTCGTTACTCATGTCAGCATTCGCACTTCTGATACCTCCAGCAAGCTTCTCAACTCACCTTCACAGGCTTACAGAACGCTCCTCTACCGCATCACCCGAAGGTGATACCCGTAGCTTCGGTGTATGGTTTGAGCCCCGTTACATCTTCCGCGCAGGCCGACTCGACTAGTGAGCTATTACGCTTTCTTTAAAGGGTGGCTGCTTCTAAGCCAACCTCCTAGCTGTCTAAGCCTTCCCACATCGTTTCCCACTTAACCATAACTTTGGGACCTTAGCTGACGGTCTGGGTTGTTTCCCTTTTCACGACGGACGTTAGCACCCGCCGTGTGTCTCCCATGCTCGGCACTTGTAGGTATTCGGAGTTTGCATCGGTTTGGTAAGTCGGGATGACCCCCTAGCCGAAACAGTGCTCTACCCCCTACAGTGATACATGAGGCGCTACCTAAATAGCTTTCGAGGAGAACCAGCTATCTCCGAGCTTGATTAGCCTTTCACTCCGATCCACAGGTCATCCGCTAACTTTTCAACGGTAGTCGGTTCGGTCCTCCAGTTAGTGTTACCCAACCTTCAACCTGCCCATGGATAGATCGCCCGGTTTCGGGTCTATTCCCAGCGACTAGACGCCCTATTAAGACTCGCTTTCGCTACGCCTCCCCTATTCGGTTAAGCTCGCCACTGAAAATAAGTCGCTGACCCATTATACAAAAGGTACGCAGTCACCCAACAAAGTGGGCTCCCACTGCTTGTACGCATACGGTTTCAGGATCTATTTCACTCCCCTCTCCGGGGTTCTTTTCGCCTTTCCCTCACGGTACTAGTTCACTATCGGTCAGTCAGTAGTATTTAGCCTTGGAGGATGGTCCCCCCATATTCAGACAAAGTTTCTCGTGCTCCGTCCTACTCGATTTCATGACTAAGAGATTTTCGCGTACAGGGCTATCACCCACTATGGCCGCACTTTCCAGAGCGTTCCGCTAATCTCAAAGCCACTTAAGGGCTAGTCCCCGTTCGCTCGCCACTACTAAGGGAATCTCGGTTGATTTCTTTTCCTCAGGGTACTTAGATGTTTCAGTTCCCCTGGTTCGCCTCTTGCACCTATGTATTCAGTACAAGATAACCATCTTATGATGGCTGGGTTCCCCCATTCAGACATCTCCGGATCAAAGTCTGTTTGCCGACTCCCCGAAGCTTTTCGCAGGCTACCACGTCTTTCATCGCCTCTGACTGCCAAGGCATCCACCGTATGCGCTTCTTCACTTGACCATATAACCCCAAGCAATCTGGTTATACTGTGAAGACGACATTCGCCGAAAATTCGAATTTCTCAACTAAGAGAACTCACAAATTTTACCTTAGCCTGATCCGTTACCAGTGAAAGTAACGTTCAGTCTATCTTTCTATCACATACCCAAATTTTTAAAGAACGAACTAGTCAAAGACTAGAAATCAACATTCATCATCACAACGATGGAATGCTCATTTCTAAGCTTTCAAACTTCAGAAGCAGTAGTGGTGGAGCCAAACGGGATCGAACCGTTGACCTCCTGCGTGCAAGGCAGGCGCTCTCCCAGCTGAGCTATGGCCCCGTATTTCTACAGGCGTTTCCCACACAAAATTGGTGGGTCTGGGCAGATTCGAACTGCCGACCTCACCCTTATCAGGGGTGCGCTCTAACCAACTGAGCTACAGACCCAATTTCGAGCTACTAAGGCCGACCTCACCCTGCTCTTTACCTCAAAGCATGGGGTGCGTTCTAACCAACTCAGCTACAAACCGATACAGGCTGCTTCTTTCGTCTTCTTCAATGAATCAAGCAAT
>NZ_FXUY01000002.1:1462500-1466265 GCF_900182985.1 Pseudomonas helmanticensis
GGCGAAACACCAAAGCCCCAACTGCCGGCGTACGGCAATCCACCCCGCCCACCCGGTCAGCTTCTGCATAGGCGTCATGCTCAGGGTAATCAACAACAACACCAATGTTCCCAAGCCCAGCCGATCCACCAACACTTTGCCGGGATCGGGCCCAAGCAAATCCTCAAGCGCCTGATACAGCCAGAGCATCGGCCAGATTGCCGCCGCGATGAAAACGCCTATACGCCAGAACGGATACCGCATCAATAGTTCTTCCGCAGATCGAGCCCTGTATATAAAGAAGCGACTTCATCCGAGTAGCCATTGAACATCTGCGTATCGCGCACGTTCGGTTTAAACAGGCTGTTCGGCAACCGTCTCTCCCGCGCCTGCGTCCAGCGTGGGTGATCAACCGTTGGATTCACATTCGCGTAAAACCCATACTCATCCGCCGCGATGCTCTGCCAAGTGGTTTTCGGCTGCTCGCTGACCAGACTGATACGCACGATGGATTTGACGCTCTTGAAGCCATACTTCCAAGGCACTACCAAACGCAGCGGCGCACCGTTCTGATTCGGCAACTCGCGGCCATACATACCCACCGCCAGAATTGCCAACGGATTCATCGCCTCATCCAGACGCAAGCCTTCTACATAGGGCCAGTCGATCAAGGCGAACCCAGAGCGCTGCCCCGGCATGGTTTTGGGATCCTGCAGAGTCTCAAAGCGGATGTACTTTGCATTGGCGTTCGGCCCAACTTGCTTGAGCAGCGCCGAGATTGGAAAGCCGATCCACGGAATGACCATCGACCACGCTTCTACACAGCGCAGGCGATAGATACGCTCTTCCAGCTGATACGGTTTAATAAAGTCTTCCAGCGCATATCGCCCTGGCTTATCCACCTCCCCGTCTACCACCACACTCCACGGTTCAGTTTTCAGCGAACCAGCATTCGCCGCCGGATCACCCTTGTCGGTACCGAACTCATAGAAGTTGTTGTAGTGGGTTGCATCTTTATAAGGCGTGATCGCCTCATCCTTGACATTGACCGCCCCCCACTGGGTAGACGACAGCTTCTCGTCAAACCAGGCAGGCGCTTTGCCGGGCTCGACATCGGCGTATCGGGCGGCATCCTCGGCACTGGCCCAGCGCGGCAGGCTACTGACGGCAATACCGGCAGCAGTAGCCCCCAACAATTGGCGGCGAGAGAGATAGATATTTTCAGGCGTGACATCCGACTCATGGCAGTCAGACGCTTTGGGGATTTTGATCAGCATGACAACTCCGCAGCTTTGGAGGACAGATGCACCCATAGACTGCGGAGTATGCGTGAAATTACATCACTCGGCTTTTTTGTGCCGACGAAGATGCAACAGGTACTGCACCGGACCGGAAGCTGCGTAGGCGAGGAACACCAACAGCAGAATGCGCGGTGGGTCACTGAACACCACGGCAAACACCAGCACAACGGCGAGAATCGCTACGAACGGTACACGGCCCTTCAAGTCCAGCTCTTTGAAGCTGTTGTACTTGATGTTGCTGACCATCAGCATGCCGGCAGCCGCGACCATCAGTGCGACCAGAAACGACATCTTCGAACCCTGAATGCCGTAATCGCTGAACGCCCAGACAATACCCGCGACCACACCGGCAGCCGCCGGACTGGCCAGACCGATGAAGTAGCGTTTATCAGCCGTGCCAACCTGTGTATTGAAGCGCGCCAGACGCAACGCCGCCCCCGCCACATAGATGAAGGCGACCATCCAGCCGACCTTGCCCATGTCGCCCAATGCCCAACCGAACGCCAGCAACGCCGGCGCAACACCGAACGCGACCATGTCAGACAGGGAATCGTACTCGGCGCCGAAGGCACTCTGCGTATTGGTCATGCGCGCCACACGACCGTCGAGGCCGTCGAGCACCATGGCGACGAAAATCGCGATCGCGGCAAACGCGAAATACTTGCTCGCGTTCGCCGAGTCGCCAGCACTCAGGGCAGCCTGGGCGCTCATCGAGTTGATGATGGAATAAAACCCTGCGAACAGGTTCGCAGTGGTGAACAGATTCGGCAGCAGATAGATACCACGATGCCGGACTTTACGACCTTCTGCGTCGTGCCCTTCTTCGATGTGTTCATCGATGGGCAGCAGGCTTTCGGCGTCAGAAGCCTTGTTCGGCTCTTCGGGACGTTCGCTCATGGACATTACCTTGCAACGGTTTGGAGAAATTTCGACAGGTGCCTGAGGACGACAGTTCGGCCACAAACGCTGCAGCTTTATACCAGAACCACCAGCTCAAACGAAAAAACGCGGCCGAGGCCGCGTTTTCCCTACAAGAATGACGACTTAGTTTTGGCTTTGTCGACGATCTTGTTGGCACCGATCCACGGCATCATGGAGCGCAGTTGCTCGCCGATGATTTCGATACCGTGAGCGGCGTTGTTACGACGCTTGGCGGTCATCGAAGGGTAGCCGGTTGCGCCTTCGCTGATGAACATTTTGGCGTATTCGCCGTCCTGAATACGTTTCAGGGCGTTGCGCATGGCCTGACGGGACTCGGCGTTGATCACTTCCGGGCCAGTCACGTACTCCCGTATTCGGCGTTGTTGGAGATCGAGTAGTTCATGTTGGCGATACCGCCTTCGTACATGAGGTCAACGATCAGCTTCAGTTCGTGCAGGCATTCGAAGTAGGCCATTTCCGGCGCGTAGCCAGCTTCAACCAGGGTTTCGAAACCGGCTTTAACCAGTTCAACGGTACCGCCGCACAGAACGGCTTGTTCGCCGAACAGGTCGGTTTCAGTCTCGTCCTTGAAGGTGGTTTCGATGATGCCGGTACGACCGCCACCAACGCCAGCACGTAGGACAGTGCAACGTTTTGGCGTTGCCCGAGGCGTCCTGGTAGATCGCGATCAGGTCAGGGATACCGCCGCCCTTGACGAACTCGGAACGTACGGTGTGGCCCGGAGCTTTCGGCGCGATCATGATCACGTCGAGGTCGGCACGCGGAACAACCTGGTTGTAGTGGATCGCGAAGCCGTGGGAGAAGGCCAGGGTGGCGCCTTTCTTGATGTTCGGCTCGATTTCGTTCTTGTACAGAGCAGACTGGAACTCGTCCGGAGTCAGGATCATGACCAGGTCGGCAGCAGCAACGGCGGAAGCAACGTCAGTCACTTTCAGGCCGTGAGCTTCAGCTTTGGCAACGGTGGCCGAACCTTTACGCAGACCAACAGTAACGTCACGCCGGAGTCTTTCAGGTTGCACGCTTGGGCGTGGCCCTGGGAACCGTAACCGATGATGGCAACTTTCTTGCCCTGGATGATCGACAGGTCGCAGTCTTTTTCGTAATAAACTTTCATGAAATTCCCCTATATATCCAGGCCGTTCAGGCCATTCACTAATTTGGTTTAGATGCTGAGTACTTTGTCGCCGCGGGCAATGCCGGTCACGCCGCTGCGGACGGTTTCCAGAATCGATGCGGTGCCGATGGACTGAATGAAGCTGTCGAGCTTGTCGCTGGTACCGGTCAATTGAACGGTATATACACGCTGGCACTGACATCGACGATCTGTCCACGGTAAATATCGGTGGTGCGTTTGATCTCGGCGCGCTGGGCGCCAGTGGCCTTGACCTTGACCAGCATCAGTTCGCGCTCGATGTGAGCGCTTTCCGACAGGTCCACCAGCTTGACCACTTCGATCAGCTTGTTCAGGTTTTTGGTGATCTGCTCGATGACTTCATCGTGGCCAACGGTGGTCAGCGTCAGACGCGACAGGGTCGGGTCTTCG